>CAYPWI010000015.1:0-14166 GCA_964414395.1 uncultured Ruminococcus sp. | reverse complement strand
TGTTCGCTGTTGGCGGACTAAATAGTTTTGTCCTGTTTTAATTGAGAATTAGTATTATCGATCACCGCGGCGGACACAACAAGGGCAAGACCGCGGTGCCGCAATATATGCTTGACGCGTTTTTCAGAATGTATCTTGATGATAACAAGCTCCCCGTAAGCCGCTGCTACTCGCTTTTACAGACATGGGTGCGCATCCACTACCCCGAGGCGGCGGGAGATATTCCGTCGGAAAGAACGTTCAGACGCAAGGCGGATGCCCTGCCCTACGCGCTGGTGATGTTTATGCGCGAGGGGGAAAAAATGTTTGCTGACAAATGCTTACCGTACATAGAGCGTATGTACGACGATCTCCGCGCCAACGACGTATGGATCGCGGATAACCACACCTTCGACTTCTTCACTGCGGGCGAAAACGGCAAGCCCCACCGCGTATACCTTACGGCGTTCACGGACGCGAAAAGCGGCGTTATGGTCGGGTGGAACCTAACCGAGAACCCCTGCTCGGACAGCACGCTGCTGGCACTTCGGCACGGAATACTTAGGTTCGGAGTTCCCCGCGCGATCTATGTGGATAACGGTTCGGAGTTCCTTGTTTCGGATATCGGCGGGCGCGGTCATCGGCGTAAAAAGGATTGGAACAAGGATCCGCTGCCGCCGACGATCCTGCAATTTCTCGACATTGAAATGCACAACGCTATAGTTCGGAACGCAAAGGCAAAGCCTATCGAACGAACGTTTTACACGTTTAAAAATCACTTTTCAAGGGCTATAGAGACGTTCTGCGGCGGAACTGTGGTCGAGCGCAAGGAATCGCTGAAATGGATCCTTAAATCCGGCGAGCTGCCGACGGATCTCCAGATCAGGGCGGCGCTGGACGCGTATATCGACGGGGATTACAACGTCTCCCCATACGGCGGCAAGGAGCAGCGGTACAAAGGCATGAGCCGCCTTGATGTGTGGAACGAGAGCATTAAGGAAACGACGTTCCGCAAGTGCGACGAGCCTAATCTGGATATGCTCTTAAAACGCGTCAGCCGTCCTCAGAAGATCGGGCGGAACGGAGTGTTCGTTCGGATCGCGGGCGAAAAGGTCTGGTACTACGGCAAAGAAACTATCCTCCACATCGGCGAGCAGGTGTATGTTCGATATGATCCCGCAAATCCGCTGTCGGTACGCGTTTACGACATGGAGACCGACAAGTATCTGTGGACTTGGGAGCTTGCCAACGAGCTGATGATCCCCTACCTTACCGACAACAAGGACGATATCGCCAACGCGGAGCGCGTTATAAACGAAAACAAGCGCGTTATAAAGCAGTTCGCCAAGGAAAAGCTCGACGCGGTAGACCCGGACAAACAGATAGATATACTTGGGCTGATGGTTCAAAAAGGAACCGAGGGCAAGGAGAAATTCAAGCCCGAGCTGCCTCGGACATTCGTTCCTGTATTCTCAGAGGAGCAGCTTGAGGAAAAACCCGAGCTCGGAGACATCACCGAGATCAAGATCATGCTGGAGCATATGAATATGGCGGCACAGGCGCAGAAAGGAAAATGACATGACAGAAAAACAGGCTAACGCTATAAAGCAATTTGAGGAGCTGGCGGTGCGCGTCGGCTCGGAGAAAAAGGCGGGGCAGCTTATCGGTGTGTCGTCCTCGATCATATCTCAGCTCCGCTCCGGGAAGTATAACGGCGCCATTGAAAAGCAGTTCGAGCGGCTGTATACATACTTCGAGACAAAATCCAAGGCGGCGGATAAATACTCCGAGGTGGAATACGCGCCGACAACGATCTCCGAGGTCGTGTATCAAACGCTGGAGAACGTCAAGATCAAGGGTGGGTTCGCGTTCGTGACGGGGGACGCGGGGATAGGCAAGACCAAGGCGCTCAGAAAATTCAGCGCGGACAACGAGCTGAACTGTGTGATGATAACGATCAACCCTTGCACCAAGTCCACAAAAGCCGTGCTGAAAATGCTGGCTCTGGAATTGGGACTGCCGATCTCCCAAAGCCGTGACGACCTCTGGATGAGCATAGCGGCGAAGCTTCACGACGGAATGGTGATCGCGGTCGATGAAGCTCAGCTTCTCACTTACGGGAGTATCGAGACGCTCCGCTCGTTCGCTGACTTCTTCGGCGAGCGTGGTCAGACGCTTGGCGTGGCGCTGGTCGGGAACGACGGTATCCGCGAGAAGATCGAGGGACGTTCCCGCGAGCAGTACCGGCAGGTCAGCAATCGCGCTTGGCAGCGGCAGCAGCTCCGCACGCTTGATGTCCGGCGCGAGGATATTGAAATGCTGATCCCCATATTGAACGGAAAAGACCGGGAGATCGAGTTTTTACACAAGATCGCGCAGACCGCCGAGGGCGTCCGCGGCGCAGTGAGGTTATTCGGGAACGCTTACGACGCGGGGAGCTATGATCTTGACGGGCTGATCAAAATGGTTAAGATGATGCACCTCGATCTCAAAGGGCTGGAAAAGGCGGTGCGGAGAAAATGAAGCATGGAAAAAATCCGACCGTGCGGCAGAAAAAGCTGCTGAAAGCCGCTCGGCTGAACTGTGAGAATTGGCTCGTCATAAAGGATACCGCCGAGGAAATGCTCGTGCAGAACCGTCAGACTGGCAAGATCAGAGCCATAAGAAAGGAGCTTTATCAATGAAGAAGATATTTGATGTTCTGGATATGCTTATCGCGCTGGGGTGCGGAGCGATCCTCGCGCTTACTATTGCCTCGGTGATGTTTTCGCTAGGAGCGCCGCGGATAATTATCATACTGGTGCTGGCGTTACTGGCGGTCGCGCTCACCGCGCTCGCGGGATATATCATTGGGTGGCGCAGAGCCAAAACGGAAAGCCTTATTGCCTATAACAAAGGCATAGCCAAGGGACGGACACTCGGAAAAGCCGAGGCGCGTGGTGAAGTTCTGCGATACATTGAACAGGTGAATAAAAATTGAAAACACGGGCGCATAACGCTGCGCCCCGCTTAATGCAACCGGCGGCGGTCACAAGTCCGCGTGTAATGCAGAGTGGGCAATTAATCGAGAAAGGAGAGGATATTATGAGTAAGTATAGACTTCAGGATCTTGAGCAAGGCACGGCGCTTGATCTGGAGCTTACCTCCGAGGAATTCGGAGAGCTGAAACGGTTTTTAAAAGAGCTTAAAAAGCCGCATGAAAACATTGATTTCAAGCTCGTTCTGGAGCGGTACAATACCGTTTGCAAGAACCTTCCGCCCGCGACAAGGCTCACGGAAAAGCGTAAACAAGGCATCTCGAAGCTCATCAAGGAAGGCTACGATCTTGACGAGCTGTTCCGAAAAGCCGCCGAAAGCCGATTCCTTGGCGGAGACAACAATCAAAAATGGCACGCGTCCTTGGATTGGCTGCTTATCCCGACAAACGCCCTCAAGGTCGTTGAAGGCAACTACTCGCCGATCACGCCCGCGCCGTCCGCGCCCATGACCGGAAATCCGTTTGATGAGTATGGATAAGGCTTATGATCTGATGCAAATTTTCGTGAACACCTTGAAAAGGAGTGAACCGCAGGAAGGCGACTATACGAAGGACGGGCTGCTCTATTGCGGAAGATGTAACGCGCCCAAAGAAAGCCGCACGGAATTCCACGGCAAAGAGATCATCTATTCCACATGGTGCGAGTGCGACAAGCGCGCCGATGAGGAACGCCAACGGAAAGAAGAGGAGGCTCAGAGACGGATAAGGGCGTCTCAGCTTCGGCATATGTCTCTGATCGGGAACAAGCTGTCCGGATGCACGTTCGCGGGCGCGGATAAAGACGGCGAAAATCAGCGCAGCATGACCATATGTGAGCGTTACGCGGAAAAGTTCCCGCAAATGCTCGCGGATAACCGCGGACTGCTGCTTTTCGGCAGCGTCGGAACAGGAAAGACCTACGCCGCCGCGTGTATCGCGAACGCGCTGCTCGACAAGTGCTATTCGGTGGTAATGGTATCGCTGGTGTCGCTTGTTGACGGCGCAGACGAGCTCATCGGGCGGATGAACGACATCGATCTGCTTATTCTGGACGATCTCGGCGCGGAACGCTCCACGGATTACGGATTTGAGCGGATATATGCGGTCTGTGACGCGCGGTATAACAGCGGAAAACCGGTGATCTATACGACAAATCTGCCGCTTGAAACGCTCAAATGTTCCGATGATCTTCGCTGCGCGAGGATCTATGATCGCGTTCTTGAGCGCTGTTTTCCCGCGGAATTCCGGGGTGTAAGCAGACGAAAGCGGGAAGCGCGGCGCGGGTTTGAGGAAATGAACAAATTGTTGGGGGTGTAAAAATGATCCACTCGGTAAAATGTAATTACAAGCACTTTGAAGCGCTTAAGGACGGTACTAAAACCTTTGAAGTGCGCAAAAACGACCGCCGTTACGAGGTCGGAGACTATCTCGCGGTCAATGAATTTGTACCGGACGAGCAGCACGATCCATACGAGGCGGACGTCGGGCTTCGTCGGACGGACGGCGGATATCATACCGGAGACTGCTTGCTGTATAAGATTACGTACATTCTGAATGATCGGCAGTATTGTAAGAACGGAATGGTCATTCTTGGACTTGCACGGTGCGAAATATAATAATGAGGGAATGTTTCCCCGCAACACGATGTTGCAAGGCGAACGCCCAAAGCGCGGCACGGACGCCGCGCCAAAAAGGCGTTCGCTCTGTTTAATGCTACCAACGGCGGTCACAAGTCCGCGCGTAATGCAGAGTGGACGGTTTTAATTATTTTTGAGGAGGTTTTTGTATGGTAAAATTTAAAAAGATTTCCAAGACGCGGAGCGTTACTATCCCGAAGGATATCGCGGCGCATCTGGACTTTGACGCGGGCGCGGCGGTGGACTTGACGGCGGCGGACGGAAAACTGATCATCACAAAGCACGTCGATGCCTGCCGCTTCTGCGGCACGGCGGAGAACGTGAAGAAGTTCGAGGACGTGTTTGTTTGCCGCTTCTGCGCGACCAGACTTTTTGAGGAGGTGTCTAAAGAGTGAGCGATATAATCGACAAGGTCAAGGAACTGAGCGCGGTCAAGGCTCAGATAGCGCGGCTCACCGAGCGCAAAAAGGAGCTCGAGGCGTTTTTTCTGGAACGCGGCGGCGAAGATGTCGCGGATACCAAGTACAAGTCCCGTACATACGCCGATGAGGAAAGTCAAGCGGCGGTAACATACACCGAGGCACAGTCGCTCGAGATCACCGCCCCGAACTATCTCGAACAGGCGCTTGGCAAGAGCGTCTTCTCGGATATTTTCAAGGAAGAGATAAAACGCGAAATAAAGCCCAAGGACAAGGATATAGAGCGTATGCTTATCGGGATATATACCGGAGACTACATAAGATCCTCGCCGCGTGACGTGATCGCGCAGCTTCCCTGTGACGACAAGGCGAAAGCGGCGCTCGCGAAGAAGCTCAGAGGCGCGAAATTCGAGACCGATCGGGATAATCTGATGAAGCTCGGCGGTTTGTCCGAATCCGACGCGGGCGATTACGCGTATATGTACGCGGAAGCGGTAGTCTGGCAGACACTCTGCCGTGTGGCGGAGATGTCCGGGGCGGATATGAACACGATCATACACAGCATTGATCTCGGTGTTTCCGTCGACAGCTCCACAAAGATCTCGGTGACGTAAATGGCGACGGGAAAACAAATACAAAGGATATACGCGCTGGGCGCGAAATGCGGTCTGCTTGACCGCGAGCGCGGCTGTGATGATCTGCATTTGTGGATCAAACAGTGGTCTCAAAAGGATCACATCTCTGAGCTTACCGAAAAGCAGGCGGATTTTATAATCGCGCGGCTTATCGATTACAAAGAAAATGTTTGTCCCGAGAAGCCCGCCCGGATCGAGCATATAACGGACGAACAGCAAAGCCTGTGCTTCCGCTTGGCGTATAAGTTGGCGCTGATCTCGCCGTCTGATACGGAAGTTCGCGAACGTCTGCGAGGTCTGATCTGCAAGGTCGTGAAAAGAGATATTCCCGCGGACGGGGATATTTTCTACAAGGTCTCGCGGGAAGAGGGCTCGCAGGTTATCGAAACACTCAAACGGATTATCCGCTCCGAAGAACGTAAAAAGAAACGGGGTGAAAATAATGCCGATGTCTGATCTGGTGCTGCTGTCGCATTTAAACGAAGATCAACAGGCAGTCGTGGATATTATAGGAATAGATAATTACCGCGCTCTGATCAACGAGTACGGCGGCGACAGAATATGGATACCGAAGGCGCGGTCGCTGATACCTACGCCGGAGCTTTCCGATTATATCCGACGGCGTATGCAGAACGGAGACACAGCGGTTCATATTGCAAACGATTTGCAGCTCACTGTTTCCGACGTGCGGAAGCTGGCAAAATAAAAAAACAGGCTCGTCTCTTTTGGCGAGCCTGTTTTTTTGTGCCGCAAAACCGCGCATAAATTCACGCATAAAATCACGTTGTACAAATTTAATTTTTTATGGTAAAATCAAGTCACTAAAATAAATTCGGCGGTGATCATATGGATTTTTCGACGATCTACAATGTAATATTAACGACCGCGATCGGAATTATTTCTTTTTTCCTGAAGCGAAGCTTCGACAAGCTGGACAGCCGCGCCTCCAAGGACGAGCTGCGCGAGCTGAAGGAAAAGATCGAGAACGCGGACGACAAATACGCGAGCAAATCCGAATTGAACGAATTAAAAAAATCCATTGAAAAAATCGAAAACAACATAGATTTTTTAAAGGAAAATACGGTGCGCAACGCGGATTTTATACGTACTATGTCGCGGCTTGAGGAAAAGATCGACAGCTTAAAGAGGGGTGAATAAGTTGGATTTTGAGAGAATAAGGCGTGAAAAATTTCTGGATAACAACGCGCGTGTACTCAGAGCGGTAAACGCCTTGCGCGAAAGATACACCAAGATCACCGATCTGGAATACGGTCTCGGCGCTGAAATGAGCGCGGCGGAGATCTCCGACTGCATAAATTACCTCAATGAAAGCGGTTATATCAAGCTCCGCACGGTTGAGGGGCACGCCGAAATAGTTGATCTTGCCGACGCTGAAATGTGCAGGATCGAAGCAAAATTAACCGCAAAAGGAATCGCGTTTTTAAACGGCAAGATCAACGATCCTTGTATAAGGCGGTGATCCTATGAAAAACCGAAAACACAGCAAGATCGACGCTTTGCCTACAGACATCAAAAGCGCGGTCGAGGAAATGATCCTCGGAAATTTTACTTACCGCGAGATCTGCGATTATGTTCGGGATACCGCGAATATGACGCTTTCCGAGTCGGCGGTCTGCCGCTATGCTCAAGGGCTGAACGCGACTGTGCAGGACTTGCGGCTCGCTTCGGAAAATATGCGGACGCTCACCGAGGAAATGGCAAAGTATCCACAGCTCGACACCACCGAGGGAATAGCGCGGTTGATCTCGCATAAAGTCTTGGCGGCAGTCCGCGAGCTCGACGATGAAGAGCTTAAGACCGCCGATCCGCTCAAACTGATCGACCGCTGTACGGCATTGATCCGCGCGGTGGCATACAAAAACGAAAACGACGTCAAGGTGAAAAATCTCAAGGATGTGGCTTTCGAGAGCTTCAAGGAAGAAATATTCGACGCTATGGCGAAAGAAGACCCCGGACTGTACAGTCAAGTGGTTCGCTTTATTACCGAACGGAGGGACATGGAATAATGCTGTTTGTGCTATACGTTCGCGGCGGGTGCGAGCTTCGCGTGGTCGAGGAGCTGAGGCTAAAAACTATCACCGCGTACTGTCCGCGGCAGATCAAGGCGGAACGGCGGCGCGACGTTTGGCAGTATGTTGAGCGTATCATATTCACGAGATATGTCTTTATAGACGTTCCCGAGCTGACCGCAAAGCTCTGGCATAAGGTCATGAAATGCGCGGGAGCGATAAGGTTTGTGAGCCTGCGTGCGCTTCCTCCGAACGAGGAAAGCTATATCCGACGGCTTTGCAACAGCGGTGACTGCATAGATATTTCCCGCGGGTATATATCCGGCGGAACGCTGCATATAACAAGCGGATTTCTGAAAGATCTCGAGCATGAGATCGTCAAGTTTAATCGGCGCGGGAAACGCGCCTCGGCGGACGTTATGATCTACGGTGAGAAACACAGAATAGTGTTTTCGGTAGAATTCGACGACCCGCCCGCATTGCCGTGATAAGCTCCGGCAGCGCGAAAAATACAAAAGCGAACGCCCTTGAGGTCATTGGCGCAAAGGGCGAAGCTATACGCGCAGAAAATCCTCGCGGCGATTTTTGCGTATTTTGCGAAGCAAAATCAAATTGCCATTAGGGCAATTTGAGCAAAAATTGCAGGGTCGAAACGCGAAGCGTTTCGATTCGCGCCAAGGGCGAAGCTATACCCTCAATAAATACGCGCCGAAAATGCGTTTTAAGGGCGGGCAGATATTCAAGGGTATAGTTTCCCCTATATTTACAAACAAACGCTCTAAAAAGGGCGTATAACGCTTAAAAAGGTATGCTTTAAATCGAGGTGGTCATGTGAGCAGAAAAAAGAAAAGTATCGCGGTGCTCGGCGCGGCGATAGCGGAGCGCGAAAAATCGAATAGCTTGCCCTCGGCTTCCGCTGTACAGCAACTGGTCGAGGCGTTTTTATCTACCGATAACCCGACAAAGCGGGCAAAGAAAATTTCCGAGGTCAAATCGCGGTGCGCCGGTATCGCGGAGCTGTTTGCCGCGAATGAAGAGCTGCTCGCCGCCGAAGTAGAACAGGCGCTCATCAGAGCGGCGACCGGTTACACGGTCACGGAAAAGAAAACGCGGATCGTCAATGGGCTTAAAACCGTTGAAACGGTCGAAAAGCATATTCCACCATCCAACGCCGCGATAGAGTTCTACCTGATCAACAAGAAGCCCGACGATTATTCCAAAACGGGTGGTGTTTCCGGCGATGGAGAGGGTAGGATCACCGAGATAGTGGAGGCGTTAAAAAATGGGTAAGATCGCATTTACGGCAAAGCAGAATGAGTTTGTAAGGCTATTAAAGCAAGATAAGCTGAAACGAATAAATCTTCTTCAAGGCAGCGTTTCGGCGGGAAAAACATGGATATCGCTAATAGCGTGGGGGATTTGGGTGGCGACACGCCCAAATGATCATCTGTATATGATGTGCGCTAAGTCGCTTAAAACGTTGTATCGAAATTGTCTTTTGCCGCTTCAAGGACTTGTTGGCAAGAATAATTTCAAATTTTCGCTCTCAAAAAAAGAGGGCGTTTTGTTTGGCAGAAAAATAATGCTTGAGGGCGCGAACGATCAGCGCAGCGAGAGCAAGATCCGCGGCATAACGCTCGGCGGAGCATACTGCGATGAGCTGACGTTATTTCCGAGGGACTTCTTTACAATGCTCCTGTCGCGGCTTCGTGTGACAGGAGCTAAACTGATAGCAACGACAAATCCCGATGTCCCTACCCATTGGTTGAAAACCGAATATATAGATAACGGAAATTTAGCGGACGATATGCTGAATATTTTTTTCAGTATCGACGATAACACCACGCTTGATAAAAATTATGTTTCAAGTTTAAAAAAGGAATATACCGGCGTTTATTACGACCGTTTTATTCTGGGCAAATGGGTGGTCGCAAACGGCGCGATCTACAAGGTTTTTTCGGACGATCCGCGGGGCTTTGACGTTTCCGCCGCCGAACTGCCGGGCTTTGAATATCTGAACGTAGGGCTGGATTTTGGCGGGAACGGTTCGCAGCACGCGCTTTGCGCGACGGGAATTTCTCACGATATGCGAAAAATATACGCGCTGAAAACAGAGCGTATCCCCGCGGCGGATATGACCCCGCAGGCGCTGTACAAGCGCGTTTGCGATTTCTGCGAGGACGTTCAAAAGCGCTACGGGATAATATCTGCCGTTTACGCCGACAGCGCGGAGCAGACGCTGATCGCGGGACTTCGGCTGGCGCTGAAGCCGCTCGGGATAATCGTCAAAAATTCGCTCAAACGCGAGATCAACGACCGTATCCGCGCAACAACAATGCTGATGGGCGGCGGGAGATTTTATATGATCTCCGCCGAGTGCCAATCGCTTATCGACGCGTTCCAAGGCGCTGTCTGGGACGATAAGGTTATAGGGAAAGAGGTTCGGCTCGACGACGGAACTTCGGATATAGATACGCTTGACGCGTTCGAGTATTCGTTTGAGCGTTTTATCCCGCAGCTGATAAGGAGTGAAAAGTGAACGTTTTTAAAACTTTAAAAAACCTTGTAAACGGTTTAAAAAAAGGCGGTGAAAGCATGGAAGAGATCGAGGATCTTACTAAGATCCACTCGGCGGCAAGCGCGCTGATGAAAGCGGAGACAAATTTGTGGTGGAACGTATTTCAAGGACGTTTGCCGCAAAAGGCGACGCATAAAAACTTCAAGCCGCTGCCCGTTGCGTACACCTCTACCACTTATCTGGCGCAGCTCGTCACAAGCGAGATCAAGTTTGAGGTCGCGGACGAACGTCTTAATTTGTGTGTTCAGAAAAATCTTCTGCCAAATCTGGACAGGATAACGCAGCTTACGCTGGTGGGCGGTTACACGGTCATAAAGCCGTATATAACGGGCGGCGGAGAGATCTTTTTCGATGTCGGAACATCTAGGGATTTTCTCCCCATAACGCTTGACGAAAACGGGCGGATCACCGAGGGAATATTCTTTGAACGTATCCGCTATAGCGGGAAGATCTACGAGCGCCGCGAACATCACCGCTTTGACGGCGGGACGCATTATGTGCGCAATTCGGCGTATCTTTACGGTACCCGTCAGCGCGTCGAGCTGACGGAGATCCCGCGCTGGGCTTGTCTTTTGCCGGAGGGCGCGATCCCGTCGGATATCCCAATGATCGCAACATTTCGCACGCCGTATGCCAACAACATAGATCTTGACAGTGAGCTTCCGATCTCGATCTTCGCGAATTCGATAGGCACGCTGCACGAGATCGACGCGGCGCACTCGGAATACCGTGCGGAATTCAAGAAAATGTCCGCCAAGGTATTCGCCGATGAAACGGTGCTGCACGGTAAGGACGGGATCACCGACGATTATTTTGTTTCCGTAGCGGGCGACGGCACGTCTACAATGGAGCAGCAAATAATGACCTACGCTCCGCAGATACGCGAAGACGCGCATAAGGCGGCGATCAATACAGAGCTTCGTTTGTACGAGGTTCAGATCGGCGTTTCGAGCGGGACGTTTAACTTCGATACGCAAAAAGGACTTGTCACAGCAACGCAGGTTTTATCCGAGGATAGGACGACCTACAACACCGTTGCTCAGATACAGCGGCAGCTTAAGCCCGTTCTCGAAGCGGTAGCTTCGATCACAGCGAACCTCGCGCGGTTTTACGGCTATGAGGTCATAGACGGTCAGCCCGCGGTCGAGTTTGGAGACAGCGTTTTCGAGGATACCGGAACGGAATTCAATCGCCGCTTCCAGATGGTTCAGGCGGGACTTTTAAGACCCGAGGAATTCAATTCGTGGTATTTCGGAGTGCCGCTCGACAAGGCTCGCTCCATGCTCCCCGAAATGACGGACGTATTCGGGGGCGGTGAGTAATGCTTACGCCTCAGCAGCTTCAAAGCTTACCGCTGCCGCTCACAAATCTTTACTCGGAGCTTTCCGAATTCGTCCTGCGTGACATAGCGCGGCGGATCGCGGGCGCGGCGAAGATCACCGACACCGCGGAGTATCAGCTGTATCGCGCTCGAGCGTTGGGGTTATCTACCGAGGAAATAACGAAAAAGATCGCTAAGATCAACGGTGTTTCAGAGGATAAGATACGGGAGCTTATTCTTGACGCTGCCAAAAAATCCGACGAATTTGACCGAAAAATGCTTTCGGGAAACGACGGCTCGGCGGTTCCGCTCAAGGACAACGAGCAGCTTCAAAAGCTGATGGCGGCGCAGATCAAGCAGACGCGCGGCACTTGCAAAAACCTCACCGGGACGCTTGGGTTCGCGGAGATCGATGCTAACGGACAAGTTGTGTATTCCTCGCTGACGGATCTTCTCCGAAAGCAAATGGACATGGCTCAAATGAAGGTAGCGACGGGCGTTACCGACTACAACACCGCTGTAAGGCAAGCGTGCAATATTCTCGCGGAAAGCGGTTTGCGGACGGTCTATTACGCTTCGGGACGTTCCGACAGAATAGAGGTCGCGGTTCGCCGCGCTCTGATGACGAGCGTCTCGCAGATCACGCAGAGGATCTCCGAGCAGAACGCCGCCGAATTCGGCGCGGACGGCTGGGAGATATCCGCGCACGTCGGAGCGCGTCCCTCGCACGCGGTTTATCAGGGGCGACAATATCCGAATTCGCAGTATGAAACGATCGTCAAGCCGCTGATCGAGGACTACAACTGCCGGCACTCTGCATACCCGGTAATTATAGGCAAGACAAAGCCGTCCTACACCGACGAGGAGCTCGCGGCGCTCGACCCGCCGCCGTTTACATACGAGGGGAAGCAATACACCGCGTACAAGGCTCAACAACAAATGCGAAAAATGGAGCGGGCTATGCGAAAGCAGAAAGACCGCTGCATAGTCGCGGACGCGGCGGGAGACAAGGACGCGTTTACCGCCGCGAGCATTAAGCTTCGCCGTCAAAAGGACATCTACGAGGATTTCTGCAAAGCCGTGGGGATGTACACCGAGTATGAGCGGACGTTCGTTGCCGGGTATAACCGGAAGCTCGCCGCCAAGACCGGAGCGGTCACACGGGCGCAGAATAAATTTAAAAATGCGCAGATCACCTTGACAAATTTAGGGAAGGGTGGTATAATAAATCAAAGAGTTGCGCTGAATAACGTTAATAAAACTGTTCGCGCGCAAAAGCAACAACAGCATATTTTAGGTTCGGCGGATTGGCTTAGAGAATCTAAAAATGCAATTGCTAACGGTAAATCTCCAAAAAGCGCGTTATTTAAAGATGTTGACCCACAAGAACTTATTGACAATTTTTCGGGAAAAGGAACCATACGCTACACAAAAAAATCCATATATCCCGAGGAATTTGTTGATGTTGGTAAAGTTATCGGAATTACCTATGATAAAAAAGTCAAGAAGTATGTTCCGACAAGCAGAATTCAAATTATTCACTCTAAAAACGGAGCACACGTTTTCCCTGTAATTGATAGTGGTGGTGATAAGAAATGAAAACCGATATACAAATGACCGCATTGGACTTTATTTTGGGGCACAAAGCCGAAATAACGTTGTCCGATGATAGTGTAGTTGTTGGCTATGGGAAATATTTAGGTGAGTCCCCCGTTTCGGACGATTCTGACGAAGATGCCGAGACATTGTGCTTTGAGTTTGATAACGGAGACGGAATTATTCTCTTTGAAGATGATATAAAGTCATACAGACTGCTTGATTAAAAGCTGATTTAAATAAACCGCGCTCTCCGAAAGGGGGGCGCGTTTATTATACCCAAAATCAAAATACAGGAGGTTTTTTCTATGGAAAAGATTTATGAACTGCTGAAAAAGCTCGGGATCGAGCTTACGGCGGATCAGAAAAAGCAGCTCGGCGAGGTCGCCGAAAAGGAATTTGTTTCCGCCAAGGACGCGGCGGCGGACAAGGCAAAGCTCGAAGAGCTTACAAAGCAGCTTGCCGAGCGCGACAAGGATCTTGAAAAGCTCAAATCGGAGAATAAGTCCGACGAGCTTTCCAAGCAGATCGCGGAGCTTACCGCGAAGTATGATGCGGACACAAAGTCGCTAAACGAAAAGCTCGCCGCGCAGGAGCAGAGCTTCGCGGCGGAGACGCTGCTGTCCGGGTACAAGTTTGCGTCGGAACGCGTGAAGAATTCCGTGCTCGAGGAATTCAAGTCTAAGGGCTTCAAGTACGAAAACGGCGCGTTCGTCGGCGGCAAGGAATATCTTGAAGAGCTTAATGGTAGCTACTTTTTTATGCTACTGAAAGATTTTAATCCACGCCACCTATGCAGGGGGCGATATACGCCGCCGTCTTGTGAGAGTTCCTTTGAGTTATTTCAATCCACGCCCCCTGTGCAGGGGCGACTTAAAGTCGATTATTCCGACGGAAAACTTTTTATCAGCTCCAGATCGCGCAAGATCAGATCGGATTTTGTCGCGATACTGAG
>CAYPWI010000014.1:0-14226 GCA_964414395.1 uncultured Ruminococcus sp. | reverse complement strand
CCAGATACGCGATATCTACATCGACAAGCGCTACCGTGAGAATGTCGCCGTTGAGGCGGAGACCTCGAAGATGGTGGATATACTTACCGACGTTGAGGACGTTCTCGACAACTTCGAGACCGACGGCTTGCAGTATTTCACACAGGAGTTTTTCAATTCCTTGCAGGACTACTCGAACGAGAAGCCCGACAGCACCGAGGTCGCGACTATCTGCGTAAACACCGCCGTGAACCTCTGCCGTCTGCTCAACGACTACGATACACAGCTAAAGCAGGTCGAGACTACATATGTAAACGAGCTTAAGGATACGCTCGACTATGTAAACAACCTCACCGAGAAGATGAATGTTCTCAATAAGAAGATCATTGACGAAAAGTTCCACTACCCCGAGGAATACGGACCCAACGAGCTTTTCGACGAGATGAATTTGATGATCGACGAGCTTGCGACATACGGCAATATCGAGTTCGAGCAGCATATGAACGGCGCTTATACCGTCAAGATGGGCGGCGTGACCGTCCTCGACGGTGAGGGGCTGAAAACCAACCGCATCTTGATGGAACCGTATGAGAACTACGGTCAAGCGATCTTGTTCTTCGAGAGCGGGCACCCGTTCAACATCACCTCGGGCGAGATCAAGGGCTATTACGATATGATCAACGGCAACGGCGTGTACGCGACGGGTCACCAGAACGGCTATTACGGCATCGCGTATTTCCAGTCGGCTATAGACGAGTTCGCGCGCACCTTAGCCGAGGTCTTCAACAAGGCGAATTACGCCGATGTGGACGAGTTCCGCACCATGTTCGCTCCGGTCGTTGAAGGCGCGATAATCACGGCGGGCAATATCAGAGTTTCCGATTCGTGGCAGCAGGATCCCACCATGATAGGCAAATCCAGAAAGCTCGACGATCAGACGGGTCTCTACTACTACGGCTACGACGAGCAGGCGGGCGAGATCGTAAACGTTACCAAGCTTGATCTTACAAAGCTGACTTCGACAACGGCAAACGCTTATTCGTTTGACGTTACGTTCAACAACGAAAAGAAGACCATAAGCTTTGCCGGCGGCGCTGACGCGAATACGGTAGCGGCGAATATCAAGACCGCGCTCGAGGCGGCGTTCGGCAAGGGAAATTACAAGGTAGATACAAGCGGCACGACCTCGGGCTTCGTTTACATAGACGGCAAGCCCATAACCATAACGAACGGCACGGGCGGCTTGACCATTACGAATCAGCCCATGGTAATGGACGATCAGACACACGAGCTTGTAAGCCTGCAAAACAACAACGTTTTGTATCTTATCTCGCAGTTTGACAATCACGATATAAAGTTCGGAAATTATAACGATTTCTCGGGCAGCATCTACGAGTATATCTCGTTTATTTCCAACAGGCTCGGTCAGACCATTCAGTATGAGGACTCGCGCAACGAGACCGCAGAGATGACGGTCGACACACTGCTTGACGCGCGCGACAACGTTTCCGCGGTCGATTTCGACGAAGAGGGCATCAATATGCTGAACTATCAGAAATGGTACAACGCCTCTTCGAGAATAGTCACCGCTCTGGACGACCTGCTCGATAAGCTTATCAACGGAACCGGCAGAGTCGGTCTGTAATTGACGGGAGGTACACTCAATGAGATTAACGAATTCAACTCTGCTGAGAGGATATAACCGCGACCTCAGCCGCCTGAGAAACGCAAAGAACGACTGCGAGAGAAAGATCACCTCTACAAGAAAGTTCAACAGAGCCTCCGAGGCTCCGCTTTCCGCGGCAAAGGCGCTCAACGTAAGAAAGTCGCAGTATTATTCCGCGCAGTATAAGGAAAACCTCAACGTGGCGGAGAAGTTCTACACCGAGGCTGAGACCTCTCTGCTCCAGGTATCCGAGAAGATGGCGACTATTCGCGAGACCATCATCGCGGCGGTAAACACCACCAAGGACAGCGTGGATTATAATATCTACGCGCAGCAGCTCGAGACAAGAGCACAGGAGCTGTGCGCGATATTCAACACCGACTCGGCGGGGCGCTCGATATTCGGCGGCGACAGCGACAACGCGATGCCGTTCAACATCATAAACGACAGCGACGGTCGCCCTTCGACGGTGCTCTATCACAACGTTCCCGTAAACGCGATGAACGACTACACCGGTTTCCCGTATTCCAACGACGTATATATGGATATCGGCATAGGAATGGTGACGGATCAGAATACTCACGCGCAGGATCCTATGTCCGTGCTGAACATCTCCTTCAATGGTATGAAGATCTCGGGCTGCGGCGCGGATTACGGCGTTGCCGATATAGATCTTTCGTCTATCCAGAATAAGAGAAATTACGTTATCGACGTGTACGCCGACGGCAGAAAGAAGACGCTCACCTTCACCGGACAGACGGATATGCAGGATAATGTCGATACCATAAACAAGCTTCTCGGCGAGGCTTATGAAAAGGATAAAAATCAAGGACTGCCTTATCCCAAAATGGACGATCAGGGCATGATCCGCCTTTATGATAAAGATGGCAAGTCGCTTGAGAACGGCGTCGTAAGCGTTGTAAACAACACATCGCTCGCGGATTCCACAAGAACGGATAAGCTTGTTATCGACAATGACTCCAACTACACCAACAAGTTCAGACTCAACGCAAGCGGACTTCCCTCGGACAGAGATTTCCGCGTGGACGTTGAGGTAAACGGCGTAAGAAAGACGATCACCTTTAACTCGGGCGCGACCGAGGACGAGCTGCTGGCGAATTTCCAGGACGCTCTTGACGCGGAGTTCGTTCCTTCCACAGACCCGAACGCGGATCCCAAGATCTATAAGGTGAACGTTACGATGGAATCCCCCAACAAGGGCGTTGTTTCCGCGGAGGGCGCGGCGGTCAAGATCTGGAAGACCGAGATCCCCGATTCCGACGTTGTTGCCGATGACGTCAAAAACGCGGCGGACGTACCGTTCGAGCGCGAGCGCATCTTCTCCAACAACTACATCCAGCTGACGCTTGACGCTGCGAGAGCGCTTCGCAACGACGATATCGAATACGCCAACGCCTGCATCGACAGAATAGTCACCGCAAACGAGAAGCTCCTCGGTCAGATCGCCGATCTGGGCTGCAATGAGGACTTTATCGACTTTAATAAAGAGAGGATAACCACCAGAGAGGAAAATCTCGCGGAGCGCCAGAATGAGCTGGAGACCACGGATCCCGAATATCAGATCACTCTTTGGAAAACATATGAGGCTTATTATAACGCCTGCTTGCAGATGTCAAGTTCCGTTATTCCGAACAGCATCTTTAATTATATGAAATAATTAAATCTTTATCGTACACAGGGAGGTGTGCAAAATGATCCCGAATTTGCTACAGATCACCACGATCCCAATTCAGATCGAGATCAAGGTGACGAATGCGACCTATGAGCCGGTGGAAGAGGACAGACAGCCGAAGGTGAACATAACCACTCAAAACGGCGGTTACGTTATGGAAGCGGAGCCTCTCAAACTCAACATTGACACATATCAGGCGCGCAAAAGTCTGGGCTACGGTCACATGAATGATGGAGATCTGATGCAGAAGAAGGCGCAGGACGGCTTTTCGATCGCGTTTCAGGGATCGGCGAAGGTCGCTTCCGAGGGCAATCAGCTGGCGCGCGGCATGACCGCTTCCGAGATCGCGATAAACAACGCGAGAGCGGGCGCTACCGTGGAGACTATCATGGAGTTCCTTCCCAAGGAGGGCGCTCAGGTGACGTTCGACGCGGGCAAGCTGAATATCGAGTATCAGATGGGCGATCAGGATATCGACTGGGATGTCCTTCCGCAGCTTCCGATGCGGTTCATTCCGGGCAGCGTAGAGCTGATCATTCGCGACAGACCGCGTGTTGAGATCGAGTATGTGGGCGATCCCATTTACGTTCCGCCAAGCGCAAATCCCAACTACAAGCCGCCCGCTTTTGATATCAAGGGCTGACGCAGGAGAGAAAAATGAAGATCAATACAAGAGATTTTGGCGAAGTTGAAATTGATGAAGGCACTATCATAAACATTCCCGGAGGGATACTCGGGTTTGAGAAGTACACGAAATATACGCTGCTCAGTCCGCTCGGCGAGGACACATTCCCTATGTGGCTCCAGTCCGTGGAGGACAGCCAGCCGTGTTTCGTGGTATACGACCCCATGCAGATCTATCCGGACTATGTTTTCGAGATCACGGACGAGGAACAGTCTCAGCTCAAGCTCAAAGAGGATGTTCCGTATCGTGTTTTGACAGTGGCGATCGTTCCCGAAGATTACAAGAAGACAACGATAAATCTCCGCTGCCCCATTGTGATCAACAACAAAGAGAAGCTTGCCGCGCAGGTGATCCTTGATGATTATGATTTTAAGTATCCCGTGTATGATGAATGTGATAAGGAGGCATAAGTTATGCTGGTAGTTACCCGAAAAACCGACGAGAGCATAACGATTGCCGACGACATAGAGATCACTGTGCTTGAGATCACCAAGGATAAGGTGAAGATCGGTATCAACGCCCCGAAAGAGGTGAAGATATTCCGAAGCGAGCTGAAAATGCTCCGCCAGACAAACGAGCAGGCGGCAAACTCTTCGGAGGAAGCGATAAAGAAGCTGCTTGATTCCCGCAAGGGTGAGTCCAAGCAACAGAACATCGGAAAGTAAACGCAAGGGCGCACGAACGCCCCGTATACAATAGGAGGAAATAAATCATGAGCGACATAATGCGTTTGGCAGGACTTAACTCCGGTTATGATTCCGAAGCCATGATCGAAAAGATGCTGTCGACCTATCAGTCGAAGATCGACAAGCAGAACCAGAAGCTCACCAAGCTCACCTGGAAGCAGGAAGCTTATCGTGATGTTACTTCCAAGCTTACCGAATTCAAGAACAAGTATTTCGATATCCTTAAGAAGGACAGCTATCTGATGACCCCGAGCGCCTTCAAGAAGTACAAGACGACTGTCACAAACAAGACCAATGCCGACAAGATAAGCGGCATCAGCGTTACCACATCGTCTTCCTCCATTGAGGGCAGCCACTCCATAAAGGTAAGCCAAGTCGCTACGGCAACCAAGCTTACGGGCAAGAGCATCAGCACGAATAATTTCGAGCTCGATCTCAACAAGGCGGCGGAGTTTTCCGATTACACCGTTGACGAGGACGGCAACAGAAACTATAAATTCGCTCTTGACGTAAAGGTCGGCGACGTTTCCAAGGCTGTCGAGTTTGAAGTAAGCATCGCGCAGGACGCTGACGGTAAGATCGATATGGACGCTTTCGGCGACGCTGTTCAGAGCGTGATGAACGATAAGCTTGAGGAAGCGTTCGGTCTGACCGGCAAGACAAGCGCGGACAGCAATGTTACTGGCGGTCTTAACGGAGAGGGCAAGGAAATGTTCCTCAGCGTTGTAAAAGGCGCTGACGGCAAGATGGATTTCAAGGTCGGCGGCAACGCTACCGTTACTGTTACGGAGAAGACCGGCGATTTCGGTCTGACTCGTCCCGCTGACCGCGTAGCGATCGCGGCGCAGGCAGCTGTTACGGGCAAGAATACCGTATCCGTTACGGTGGGCGACGTTACCAAGAACGTAAGCTTTGAGGGCGTTTCCGATACATACTTCAACAGCCGCAACGAATCGGGCAACGGCGCTATTCTCGCTGAATACAACGAGCTGAAGCTTGCCGCGTATAAGAGGGATAACAACGACGCAGAGCCTTCTCAGAGCGAGCTCGATGATTATACATACACCAGCACACAGGCGGCAAAGGACAAGAACTCGGCTGCTCTGGAAAAGGCGCTTAATGACGCGTTCAGCGGTGAAGCGGGCTTTGTGATCACAAAAGCCGGTTATTTGACCTCGTCGAAGGAATTCACCATCACTTCTGTCGCGGGCGGCACTCTCGGACTTACCAAGGCTTCCGCTTCCAACAAGGTTTCCACGAGCGGCACTCTCCGCGATCTCGGCATCGCGGGCGCTGACGAGGACGTTAAGTTCACTGTAAACGGCAAGGAGATCTCGGTCAAGTCCACCGCGACCATCAACGACCTTGTAAAGGCTGTAAATTCCAGCGGCGCGGGCGTTACGATGAATTACTCCAACCTCGACGGACGGCTGACCGTTACCGCGAACGATATGGGCAACGGCGGCGATGTTGAGATCGAGGCTAATAAGTTCACCGCGGCGTTGGGTCTAGCGGAAGACGAGAACACCGCTATGAAGGCGACGCTCGGTCAGAACGCGATCTTCGAGCTGGACGGCGTTGAGATCTATCACAACTCCAACAGCTACGAGTTCGATGGCACGAAGATCAGCTTTGAAGACGCGGAGATCGGCTCCGAGTATACCGTCGGCATTTCCAAGAGCTATGACGACGTAAAGCAGACCATAAAGGATTTTGTCAAGGATTACAATCAGCTGATCGACGATATCAACAAGTATATCGATACTTCTCCTCAGCGCGATGAGAAGAACAACCTTTACGAGCCGCTTACCGACGAGCAGAAGGAAGAAATGTCCGATAAGGAGATCGAGAAGTGGGAGACTGCCGCTAAGAAGGGCATCCTCTACAACGATACCACCATTTCGGGTATTATGTCCAAGATGAGAATGGCGCTTTACAACGCGGTCGATTCTGCGGACGGCAAGAAGTTCGGTCTCTACAATATGGGAATCAAGACGATGACCTATAAGGAGAGCGAGCACGGCAAGCTTGAGATAGACGAGGACGAGTTCGACGCGGCGTTTGAAGAGCACGCCGAGGATATCATGAACCTCTTCACCGATCCCGATAACGGCATCATGAAGCAGGTAAACGGGATTCTTGACGACGCTGTAAAGACGACCGGCAAGGTAAAGGGTTCGCTCGTGCGCAAGGCGGGTCTGGAAACGGGCTCCACCGCGAAGGACAACGAGATCTATCGTCAAATGGAGCAGATCAACAAGCGCATCAGCACATTGCAGGATCGCTATAACACGAAGGAAGATTACTGGTGGAAGGTATTCACCAACCTTGAGAAGATGATGGCAAATATGAACAGCCAGACTGATTACATGACGAATTTCTTTGGCACCGGCAACTATCAGTAAACCAAAGGGGTTGAATGAATATGGTTAATCCTTACGCGCAGTATAAAAAGCAGTCTGTTACTACGATGACTCCCGTTGAAGTGGTGATAAAGCTTTACAGTGAGATTGAGCGCCAGCTTGCCATTGGTATAAAGTGCGTTGAAGACAAGGACTTTGTAAAGTGCAACAACGCTTTTATCAAGGCGGAGGACTGTATCGACGCGCTGCGCGAGGCGCTGGATATGTCCGTTCCGATCTCGCAGAATTTAGACTCGCTGTACATATTCTTCTATAAGACCATAGTACACGCGAATGTCAGCAAGGACTGCACGGAAGTCAAGAAGATAATCCCCATGGTCGGGGAATTGCGCGACGCGTTCACGCAGATAAGTCAGATGACCCGTGAAGAGATCGAGGCTCAGGCGAAAGCAAACGAAAAGAAGGGTATGTTTTCGTAACGGGCAATAGGGTGCGGCAGCTTTGCGCTCCCTTAAACATACAAGGCGCATACCCGCGCCGAAAAGGAGGGGGAGATATATGGCAGAGCAATTCGGCTGTGAAAAATTAAAAGAGCTGATGAACACCATTCTCAGCACGCTTCAGGAATATGAGCAGCAGACCGATACGATGATAAATGCCGACCTTGAGGTACTCCAACAAGGGCTTATCGCCAGAAACGAGCTTATAGAAACTTTAGAGGACTTGCGGCTCGATGTGGAATCTGTTATTGACTGCGAGTCTCCCGAGGAACAGAAGCTGCTGAGAGCATTGGTGACAGGCAGCTATGTGTCCGTTCAGCTTGATGACGCGCACAAGCAGATACAGCTTTTGCAGCGCAGTATCGCTGTAACAAAGCAGCGTATCCTTGATAAGGATAAGATCATTTCGGGTCAGTTCAAGGATAGGCACGTTGACTCACGCCGCGAGCTTGAGGAGCTCAAGCAGACCAAGCAGAAGATCGGCTATTATAACAGCGCGGTCGTCGGAAGAGCGACGGGACAATCGCTCAACAAGAACTTATAAACAAAAGCCGCCGTATTGGTAGAATTCGGCGGCTTTTTGAGTATGGGCGGGGGTGAACGCGTGGAATGTCGGCTATGTCCGCGCGAGTGCGGCGTTGACCGTTCGGTGAAGGCGGGATATTGCGGTATGGGAGACAATATCACCGCCGCCAAGGCGATGCGCCACTTCTGGGAAGAGCCCTGTCTCGCGGGAGAGGGCGGCAGCGGCGCGGTGTTTTTTTCGGGGTGTGTGCTGGGGTGCGTATACTGTCAGAATTACGAGATAAGCAGGGAAAGGCGCGGCAAGGAGATCACGACCGAACGGCTGTCGGAGATCTTTCTCGAATTACAAGAGCAAGGCGCGGAGAATATAGATCTTGTAAACCCTACCCATTTTGCTCCTCAGATCATAACGGCGCTGAATATGGCAAAAGAGCACGGACTACAGCTGCCGATAGTCTATAACAGCGGCGGTTATGAGAAGATCGAGACGCTTAGAATGTTCGAGGGGCTTATCGACATCTATCTCCCCGACTTGAAATATTTTGACGATGAGTTGGCGCGGAAATTATCCAACGCGCCGCATTATTTTGATATCGCAATGGCGGCGATCGAAGAGATGATAAGGCAGACGGGAGCGCCCGTCCTTGAAAACGGAAGGCTTGTTCGCGGAACGATAGTTCGGCACTTGGTGCTTCCCGGTTATTACAAGGATTCCGTGGAGATCGTAAGGCGGCTTTCCGAGCGGTTCGGGAAGGATATACTGTTCAGCCTGATGAGCCAGTTCACGCCGTTCGGGAAGATCAAGACGGATCCCGAGTTCTCCAAAATGAACCGCCGCGTCACCACCTTTGAGTACAACAAAGTCCTTGACGCGGTGATCGACGCGGGGCTTGGCGGGTTTATGCAGGAGCGTTCCTCAGCCAAAGAGGAATACACGCCCGAATTCGATTTTGAGGGAATTTGACAATGTACAAGATCTTGAAAATTCGCGAACACCCCGAGCTGAAACAGACCGCCGCCCTTTGGTTTCATTCCAAATGGGGTGTTCCGCTCGAGGAATATCTGAAAAGCATGGAGGAATGTATCGCGAAGAAGTCCGCCGTTCCGCAATGGTATATAGCCGTTGAGAACGGGGAGGTCGTCGGGGGCTTGGGCGTTATCGAGAACGACTTCCACGAGCGACGTGATCTCACGCCGAACGTCTGCGCGGCCTATGTCGAGGAACGCTGCCGCTGCCGAGGGATAGCGGGAAAGCTCTTGAAAGCGGTCTGTAAGGATATGAGCAAGCTCGGAGTGGATACGCTCTATCTGCTGACCGATCATGATTCTTTTTACGAGCGCTATGATTGGCAATTTCTGTGCGAGGTCATGGGCGACGGTGAGGACAAGCCGAGCCGAATGTATGTTCACAAGACCTATAAGCCGAACAGATTTTACCGATAAGTTTGCGATTTTCGTGTTTCTTAACAGCGTTATGGCTTTTTTGTACTTGATGGAGTCGGCGAACGTCATGTATTTGTATGTTCCTTGTTATATCCTTTTGATCGTCAGCGCCGTTTTGTGTGTTTCGGCGCTTATTAAAAATATCCGCGAACGGTGTGTTAAAGGACATCAGATCGTTTTTTCAATAGCGATGATAATGTTTTGCGCGATATTGTTCGGCAAGGTACCGAATTATACTAAGGATATCTTTGGCGGAACGGTCTCGGTCACGACGGAATACTACAGACCTTACCGTGAAGAAATGATCATCTGCCCCGAAAACGAAGAGAGCGTTATAGTATATTGCACCGAGAAGCAATCCGCGCCGCTGCTTGAGAAATTCTCATTCGACAAGAGCAGGACGATCAAGATCTCGGATAACATTTCAGCATACATCTGTACGCCGAAGGTGACGATAACATATTACCCCAACAGCAGGCTTGTAAAAGAGATCGTTCTGCACGAGGAATAAAACGGCACAATTTTTCCCCCGCGGAGCGTAGGAGAAAAGTAAAATAAAAGGAGAAGTTTATGGGAATATTCATGAACAAGAAGAAAAAGCAGGAGCCGCAGCCGATAAATGACGACGGCTGGAAGGCGATCGAAGAGGCGTTCGCGAAGATCTACCCCGGGCAGGAGGAACGCAAGCATTACGGCGTGCTTATCCCGTGGATGCTGGGCGGTCCGGATCCTCTGGACGGCATCAGCGTCTACGACGGCGGCGACTGCTGGCATTTTGTAACGTTCGGGCTGTCGGAGCTGTACGAGAAGCAGAGCCAGGATAAAGAGTTCAGCGGCTACGGAATGGAGTTCACCATGCGGCTGAAAAAGGGTTGCTACGCTCCCGAGGACGAGGAGAGCGAGATCAAGTGCGTGATAAGCAATCTCCAGAACATCGCCAAGCTTACCTTTCAGAACGGCGAGCTGTTCCTGCCGTGGGAGTACATCTACACGGGTCAGAAGGACGGTATAGATTTTCGGCACACGGCGACCTCAAACGGCTTTATCACCGTGCCAGATACCAAAGTTCCGCCTATAGACACGCCTAATGGCAAGGTAGAGTTCGTGGAGTTTATCGGCGCGACCGACGCGGAATTGCTCGCCATTCAGAACAAGCAGCTTAACGTTAAAGGGCTGTTCGAGAAGATCGGCGATGTTACCGATTATTTACGTAAAAGTGTGATCTGATAAAGGTTTGATGAAATCAGCGCACCCGTTCCGATTTGGAACGGGTGCGCTTTGTGTTATTTCTTAGCGTTAGCGGCAGCTCTGAATATTGTGGCAGCCAGAAGCGCGGCGGTGACGCATATTCCGATCGACGTGACGTACTTGATCCCGTAAAGAATGGGGCAGATCGAAATCACTGTCGTGACGGCAAGGCAGACAAAAAGCGCGTTTCGGAGTTTAGGGTGCTTGTTCCCTTTACGTTCGAGAATAAGCGCGATCACTGTAAGTACAGTAAGGATAACTGTCAACACTGCGGTTATAAGCGGCGAAAAGTGCGCGTACCCGAACGGAGTAAGGCTGAAATACGGGAAGAAGCTGCTTTTCTGCGGTTCTCCGAGCGGCGCAGCCCAATACAAAACGACACCTTTCGGGAGCATTTCCAGGACTAACGCCGCGATAAGCGCACCGAGCGAGATAAATTCAAGTGCAGTCTTCGAGAGCGGTTTTCTCTTAGTTGCTGTTATCATAAGCACCCCTCCTATTATCAAAACTATTCCCAATATCAATATCGTCAGCCCGCCGAATGTTGAAATAAGCGGCAGTACGCACAAACAAGCGCCGATAATGATAATTATAATACCGAGCGCCTTGCTGTTCATGCTCTTCATATAGTGCAGCGTTTCCTTGACCGCGCTGTCGGACTGTTCCGATATCTTTTCCGGATCATCGGGAAAGCATTCTCCGTTTATCAGCTCCGTAACCGAAACGCCTAGCTCCTTTGAGAGGATTTCAAGTATGCCGATGTCGGGAAATCCCCTGCCGCACTCCCATTTCGACACCGCCTTGTCGGTAACGCCGATCTTGTCGGCAAGTTCCTTTTGAGTAAGACCAAGTTTACAGCGGAGCTTCGCGATAAAGCTTCCTGTTTTCTCTGCGTTCATGATAACGCCCCCTTTCGCTGCTTTTATTATAGCCCAAACCGCCGAATAAGTCAACCTACGCTTGGTAGAGTTGGCTTTATAAGAGGGGTCGCGGGATATAAAAAGGGCATCAGGTCCTTGCGGACTTGGTGCCCTCGGATATAGTGCGGCTGAGATCAATTGTCTTTAGTCTTGGTCGGTTCAAGTGTCTTTAAAATCTCAGGGTTAGCCGATTCGACATATTCAAGCAATTTTACGATCTGAGAATCGGTCAAACCTAATTTCTGTAAGCCGTGGATCAAATTAACGGTTTCGCTCATTGTCATATTATCACCTCCGGATATAATGTAGCTAGCTATATTATAACACGAATATAAAAAGAAGTCAATCCTTTTTGTCTTCTGTGTTGGTATTGTTTCCCGCGTTCTTGTCGATCCTTTGAATAGCGTTCTTTATAACCGTAATGGCTTTTTTATCGTTATTTGTTTCAAGAAGCGCCAACAAGGATTCAAGCAAGATACATAATTCATTCTCTGTCATATGTTTTCGCGTCCGATCTGATGTTTATTAGCTATATTATAACACGGATTTAAAAATATGTCAAGCCTGAATTTGGCTTTCCCGGAATTATGCGCGTCCGCAAAAATCCGCCAAGCGGAAACGCTCGGCGGCAGGTTTGTTATTCACGTCCCGAGAGTATAGCCCTCGTTTCGGAAAAGCTCCAGGCACCGGGGCGAAATGTATTCCTTGATCTTGTAGTCGACCTCTTCCCCGTCCTTGTTGATATAGCTTCGGGTGATCTCGGTGTAGGGCGCGAGCTTCTTTGCGTACCGCGCAAGGGCGTTATAGACCTTCACTATGCAGTCGGGGCGGCAGATGAATTCCTCGTTTTTGTCGTAATACCCCGTCGCAAGATACAGCCGCGCCCGGCGGATATGCTTTTCTTCTTTGATAACGCGTGAATAGCCCGCTTCTATCGTCGAATTCATACATTCGTTAAAGCTGTGGTCAAGGCGTTCGCCGCAGTCGTAGTTCTTGATCTTGATATTCCCCGCCTCGGGCAGGTGGAAGAAGTACCACGCGCCGTCTTCGTCGGTTATCATGTCAAGATCGCGGCTTATCGTGACCTTTGTCTTCTCGAATTTCGAGAGATCTTCGCGGACTATCTCGCAGCCGAGATCGAGAGCCTTTTGCGCAAGCGGCTTAAATCCGCCTATCTCAAGCCAATAATTTATTTGCTTTCCCATAATTTAACAGCATTGCCACCCATATTCAACATTATCAAAATTGCGGTTTTTGAGATCTTCCTTAGAGATCAGAAAATAGCAGTTGCCCGAGTCGCCGAACATTATTTCACATTCATCGTCGCAGTCCAGCTGGAGCAGCAGCGTGTCAAATTCTCCGTTATCATAATATACGGGAGACGACTGCACGAACAGCGGATAGCCGCCCGCGCGGGAATTCTGCGCGTAACACAGCTTGTATAGCGCGTTCCATTCTTTGTCGGATACCTTATTCTCGAATTTGTCGTTAAACTCACGACATTCCGTGCAAATAAAGCGGCTTGACGGCTCGAAGATCATCTTTCCCTCGTTGGTGAACGGGGTCATTCCCATATAGCCGCTCTCGAACGGGTTTTCCGACAGCAGCGTGGACGCGTCCTTTTTATACTCGGGGATATAGATCACTTTGCACGGCGAGTCGCCGCCGTAATAGTCATCATCGCCGATATAGAACTGAAGCAGCCCATTCTCGGGAAAATCGGGGAGCGGCGGCATATCGTCGAGGTTTATCTGCGCCAAGAACATCATAGGTCTGCCGTCATTATCGCGCGGGTAATCTTCCGCGCTCATAAGATACGGGCAGCCGCCGCACTTGCTCTCCCACGGAAGCGTTTCCGTCCGCTTGAACGTTATCTCGACAGAGGGCTTTTCGGTGGAACGAAGATAGTCTTCAAATTTCCCGATAATATGCGGAATGTTCTTTGACATAAAATACTTCCTTTCAAGTCAGGCAGCTGAGGTCTGATTTTTAAGTATCATCTTGATAGCGCCCGTCTTGAACAGCACTGCCGCGCCTATGGTGGTGAGTATCATCTCGGGGAGCATATAGCAAGCGTTATACGCCATACTGTAAAACCACGGGTTGTTGATCTCCAGACTTTCCCAGAGTTTTCCCGCAGAAGCGAAGATAACCGCGCCGCTTAACACATGGAACAGATAGCGCACCGCGATCACCATTACCGTGCCGCCTATCCAGCCTTTCATTCCCTTATTGCGGAACAGTCCGGCAAATCCTATAACGGTAAACGCGCCTATGTAGTCTAAGAATATGCAGCCGATCAGCATAACGGGAGTAAGACCCCACCCGAGCAGCCCGCCGACGATCCCTTGAGCAAGCTGCGTCAGCGAGTATACGAACGAGCACATAACCCCGTACTTCACGCCGTTGCGTATGCTGTAAACGACGATCGGCAGCATTGAAAGCAGCGTGATAGAACCGCCCCACTGCAGGTTCAAAAACGGTATGAACTGCGTGACAAAGCTCAGCGCAAACGCCA
>CAYPWI010000013.1:0-14790 GCA_964414395.1 uncultured Ruminococcus sp. | reverse complement strand
ACGGTCATTTCTGTGTGAACGGCAAGAGAGTTGATATCCCCTCTTACAGAGTTAAAGTAGGCGACACTGTTTCTCTTCGCGAGAAGAGCAAGAAGAGCAAGAAGTTTGAGCAGATCGCGGAAGTCGCGGGCGGAAGACTTACCCCCATGTGGCTTGACGTTGACAAGGAAAAGCAGTCTGCTAAGGTAACACGCCAGTTCCAGCGCGACGATCTTGATTTCGAGATCGCAGAGCACTTGATTATCGAGCTGTATTCTAAATAATTGCCGTCGGCAGTTCACGGAGATCTGTATTTCGGCGCATTGCGAAGCGGATCTTTGTGTAATAAGGAATTGCTTTGGTGCATACAGATATTTAGTGCAGTTATTTTTAATTCATGCTCGCCATCGTGTTTGCGGTGCGGAATTTGCGTCAATACTGTAGGTAAGAACGCTCGGAGTATGATTTAAAATTAACAATGAATACGGCTGATCCCCAAAAGATCGATGCACAGGATAATTGATCGGGAGACACGTCCGGCGGTGGACGTACTCCCGGATGTGGATCAAACGATCCACTGACGGAAACCGGTGGGAGGATACCAAATGCTTGAAAAAATTGAGAAGCTTAACATCGAGACCTTTAAGCTGAGGTCGGACGGCACTTACGGAATGTTCGTTCTGGAACCGCTCCAAAGCGGTTACGGAAATACCCTGGGTAACAGCCTCAGAAGAGTTCTGCTCTCCTCGCTGCCCGGAGTTGCGGCTACATCCGTTAAGATCGACGGCGTTCAGCACGAATTTTCGACTGTTCCCGGCGTAAAAGAGGATGTTACGGAACTTATCCTCAATATCAAGGGACTCAGGGCAAAGATGTACGGCGAAGCTCCCAAGACTATTTATATTGAGGCGGAGGGCGAAGGCGAGGTCACCGCGGGCGATATCAAGACCGATTCCGAGGTCGAGATACTCGATCCGGGTATGCACATCGCGACACTCGGCGCGGGCGCAAGGCTCGTTATGAACATAACGCTTGACAGAGGCAGAGGCTATGTCGCGGCGGAGCAGAATAAGGAACTGATGCAGCCCGTCATCGGAGTGATCCCGATCGACAGCATCTATACTCCCGTCCTCAAATGCAACTATACCGTGGAAAGCGCGCGTGTCGGACAGAAAATGGATTATGAGAAGCTCATAATCGAGATCTGGACGGACGGAACTATCTCCGCGAAGGAAGCTGTTTCCTACGCCGCGAAGATACTCATCGAGCGTCTGCAGCTGTTTGCGGAGCTCTCCGATGAGATGAATCCTCAGGAGCTTATGGAGACGAAGGAAGAAAACCGCAAGGACAAGGTTCTCGAGATGACTATCGAGGAGCTCGAGCTTTCCGTGCGTTCCTTCAACTGCTTGAAGAGAGCGGGCATCAACACCGTCGAGGATCTTGTAAACAAGTCGCCCGAGGATATGATGAAGGTCAGAAACCTCGGCAAGAAGTCCTTCGACGAGGTAAAGGCGAAGCTCCAGTCTCTGGGCTGCGACCTGATGAACTCCGACGAGAACGCGTAAAAACAGCAGTGCGCGTTATGGCGGCAAGCCGAAATGTGACGCGCGTCAAATCAAATTCTGCCGAAAGGAGAAAATAAAATGCCAGGTTCAAGAAAGCTGGGAAGAGCCAGCGACCACAGAAAGGCTATGCTCAGAGGTATGGTTACTTTCCTGTTGGAGAACGGAAAAATCGAGACTACCGTGACCCGCGCAAAGGAAGTTCGCGCGGAGGCGGAGAAGATGATCACCTTGGGTAAGGCGAACACCCTTCACACCAAGCGTCAGGTATATTCTTACATCACCAAAGAGGACGTTGCGAAGAAGCTGTTCGACGAGATAGCTCCCAAGTACGCCGAGAGAAACGGCGGTTACACCAGAATTTACAGGATCGGTCCGCGCCGCGGCGACGCAGCGGAGATGGCGATCATCGAGCTGGTCTAATTGAATAAGCGAATTCCCCGAGTTTTTGGCTCGGGGAATTTTTTATAGATGGTGAGTGTGACATGAATTACTTGCTTTTATTCGGTTTGGGTGAAGTTTTGTCCTCGCCTTTAAGCCTCGAAACCGCATCTTTCAGAATAGAAACCGCTTTGTCGGAGTTGCCCGTTTCGAGCAGGGCAAGAAGTAATTCATATTGAGTGCATAATTCTTGATTTGTCATATCTTTTCACCTCCATGTGTTCGGCATTAGTGTTATTTATATTATAACACGATTTTTAAAGGTTGTCAAGTGTGATGTCAATTATAAAAAAGAAGAGAAAAAGTGTAAGTTTTTGTGTTTTGTTCCGTGTATAGTGGTGAAGGATATCTTTCAAGAAGAAAAGGGCGGTGATACAGTGGACGACAGCGATATAGTGAAGCTCTTCCTCGAGCGGAACGAGCAGGCTTTATCCGAGACCTCGGCGAAATACAGGCGCTATTGCTTTTCAATAGCGCTGAACATAGCAGGCTCGGAGGAGGACGCGGAGGAGTGCGTAAACGACACGCTCATGAAAGTGTGGGATATGATCCCGCCGCACAAGCCGCAGACGCTCTCAACGTTTTTAGGGAAGATCGTCCGCAATGTCGCCATTGACAGGCACCGTATGACGCTTTCGGAAAAGCGCGGCGGCGGTGAGACGGAAATGGCGTTTGACGAGCTGGCGGAAGTCATTCCCGACGGGAGAAGCGTAGAGAGCGACGCGGAGCGAAAAGAGCTTTTAAATGAGATCAACGCGTTCATCGGCAAGCTTCCCGCCAACAAGCGAAACATCTTTATGTGCCGATATTGGTACTGCGACAGCATAGCAACGATCGCTCGGGAGTTCGGCATATCCGAGGGCAATGTCTCGGTGATACTCAATCGCGTCCGTCACAAGCTGAAAGAATATCTTAAGAAAAGGGGTTACTGATATGACAAAATACGAATTTGCAAAATTGTTCTCCGACGTTGATGATAAATATATAGAGGGCGCGCGTCCCGAGCCGCAGAAGGCTGTTATGATAAAGACGCGCAAAGCGCCCGTTCGTATGATCGCCGCGGCTTCCTGCGCGGCTGTGCTTATCGGCGGCGTTATCACGGTGGCGGCGCTGCATCTCGGCAAAATAAACACACCGGGCAATTCCAACACGGCGAGCATTACAAACGACGGAGAACTTATCTATTCCGACGAAGCAACGGGAAATTGGTTCAGCAGAAAGGAGATATTCTTCGAGGGCGAGGCGTATACGGTGGCGAATGACTCGATCGGAGCGACAAATTACAGAGAAGATCCCGAAATGGTGGACTATGAGGTGGGGCTGAGGATAAGCTCCGAAAACACAATTGACGCGGTAGCCGCGATCGTGAATACGTCCGAACAGCCCGTAGGGATTTTATGCTTTGCCGACGGCGATCCGCTCAGATTGAAATTCGGCGGGAAATACGAGGATATCGGCGCGGAGGTTATAGATACCAATGTAGAAAGTCCGCGCACGGAGACATTGCTGCCCGGCGAGGCGCTGTTTTACAAAGCGTCCTTTGACAGTTTCAGCGGTAAGTGCAAAGGTCTTCTGAAATTTGTGTATGAAGACGAAAGACGTGCGTGGCTGATCGGCAGCGCGTTCCGCGGCGAGATCACGGACGGCGGATTTATGGAGTGCGCCGAAGCCGACAATTGGTACAATGACGAACAGATATTCTATGAAGGAGAGCTTTACACGGTATTGGACGACCCGCCCCTTGAGTACAGCGGCAATAATGAAATAGGCTTCAGGATAGGAGTACGCAAAAGCGAGAATGATACCATCGATATCGTTACAGTGTTCCGCAATGAGTGCGAAAACCCGATAGGCTTAAGATGCCTCGGCTATGATCATGTGGCGAATGTGGAGCTCGGATCGGCAAATAGTACTTATCAGGGTGCTTTGCTCGCGTCCGATAAGCCGTTCGCGGTAACATTGCAGCCAGGCGAGACTTGCTATCAGAAGTCATCCTTTGATATGTACATCGGCGAAATGGCGGGTCATATCGAGGTAGCTTATGAAGACAAGATAGGCAGAAAAGGCGAATCGGTAGGGCTTAGCGTAAATTTTGGCTTTACGATGACCAAGGACGGATTTAAGGAGCAGAATGAGAACGAAGCTACAGCTGCCCGGGATCATTCCGATAAGATCCTCACCCCCGAAGAATGGGCGCAAAAGCCGCTCGTTCTCCCCTCAAAGTCGGTTCCCGATGACTTCGACTTTATCCATACGACAAACGGATATATCGGCAGCACCAATAAGCTTATTCCCGCGGATGAGGGCAGCGAGGTCTGCGCGGTCGATGACGGAGAAGTTATATTCGCGGACTATAACAACGTATGGAACGCCGGATTTGGAAGCGTTGTTGTGATCAAGCACGGAGAGGGCCTTTACACGATATATTCGGGTCTGCTGCCTGTAGAAAAAGGTGGCAAGGCGTTTGTAAGCGCCGGGGATAAGGTCACGGCGGGTGCGGTCATAGGTCACGCCGGGTATTCGGGTATTATACCGGAATACGGCGTAGAATATGGATTTTATACGGAGCTGCCGTGGTACATTGCGGAAAAGGTCTTCGGAGTCCAAATCGTGGATCGTACGCCGAGCAGCGCAAGATCCGACTCAACCGAACTTGACGGTTCGGATGACGATATACCGCGTATTATTCTCGGCAACATCGATCTGACCAAAGATCTTGACGGAGATGGTATTCCCGATGAGCTGAAAGAGATCAATCCCGATTTTACTCTTGAGAATTGGGAAGAGCTCAAGCGCTCGGAAATGATCTCGTAAGATCGGGTATGATATTGTTTGTCGGGAGAGCGGAAACGCTTTCCCGACTTTTTTGATCAATAACCAAGCAAAACCGGACAAAACAATTGCCCGTCTCGATATCGAGGCGGGCAGCTGTTTTGTGGGAGTTATATCTCTGTGAGTTGGGAGAAATGTGATTTAGCTTTTTGGAGATTTTGGTCAAGATGTTGTTATTATGTTTGATGTTTTTTATACTTCTATATTTACCCCTTCACTTATATAGACGCATTTTAAAGGAAAAAATAACACCTTTTTCGAGAAAAAAATTAAAAATAAGCCGAATTTGTATAAAACTACAAAATGGCAATGGCTAATTTATGCAAAATCACCATTGAATAACCTTCCGGGATTTTGTATAATGGAGTTAATAACTTTTACGGCGAATAACGCAATTCGCATTACCCCGCGGTGGCTTTGGCAACTCGCAGCAACATAACAAAGAGCGATGAAATTTCAAAACGCGGCGAACGAGTCATTCCGCGCGCAGCGAAGCGAGCACGGAATGGCTCGCGAGCCGGCGAGCAAAACGCGAAGCATTTTGCGCTTTTGAAATTTCCAATCAAATAAGGAGAAAATATGAGTAACATCTGGAACGGCGACCTCGGCAACGGCTGCTACAAAAACCCGATCCTATACGGAGACTATTCCGACCCCGACGCGATAAGGGTCGGAGAGGATTATTACATGATCTCGTCGAGCTTCTGCAACGCGCCCGCGCTGCCGCTGCTCCACTCGAAGGATCTTGTGAACTGGAAAGTGGTGAACTACATTCTGCGCGATATTCCCACGGAGCGCTATAATAAGCCCGTCCACGGGTGCGGGGTATGGGCTCCCTCTATTCGGTATCACGACGGAACATTTTTCGTCTGCTTCCCCATGCCCGACGAGGGGATTTTTATGACGACGGCGAAGGATCCGCTGGGAAAGTGGACAGAACCCGTCAATATCAGACCCGGCGCGGGTTGGATAGACCCCTGTCCTTTCTGGGACGACGACGGAAAAGCGTACCTTGTGGCGGGAGTGGCGAAGAGCCGCATAGGTTATCAGAGCGTTCTGAATATGGTGGAGATGCGTCCCGACGGAATGGGGCTTATCGGTGAAGAGGTGAGGATCTTCGACGGCAGTGAGAACGATCAGATCTGCATTGAAGGACCTAAGATGTATAAGAGAAACGGCTATTACTACGTATTCGCCCCCGCGGGCGGCGTTAAGACGGGCTGGCAGACCGTTCTGCGCTCGAAGGAGCCGATGGGCAAGTACGAATACAAGGTCGTTATGCGCCAAGGTGACGCGGAGACCAACGGTCCTCATCAAGGGGCGTGGGTGGATACCGTAACGGGCGAGGATTGGTTCCTGCATTTTCAGGACGTGTACGCAGCGGGGCGCATAGTTCATCTCCAGCCTATGCGTTGGGAGAACGACTGGCCCATAATAGGCGTGAGAAAAGGCGTAAACGACTACGGCGAACCCGTGCTCGGCTACAAGAAGCCCGATGTGGGTGCGGTGAAATGGGAGAAGTGCGAGCCCGCCGCGTCGGACGATTTCACGGGAGACAAGCTCGGCTTACAGTGGCAGTGGAACGCCAACTTCAAGGACGAGTGGTACGAGCTGACGGGCAAGAGCCTGAAGCTGAACGCCATACCGCGCGGGAACGTTCCCTACGGCGATATCCCGAACCTGCTGCTGCAAAAGTGGTGCGCGCCCGAGTTCTCGTGCGTGACTAAGCTGGATTTCGCGGAGCTTAAGGATGGCGACACCGCGGGTGTGATCTCCATGGGAATGAAGTACGGGCTGCTGGCGATGAAGAAGGAGAACGGTCAGATAACGTTCACGTTCGTGATCGGCGAACAGAAGTTCGGGAAGATACTTGCCGAGGAAACGACAGAGCGTGAAAGCGTTCTCGAGAAGCTGAGCGCTGACGCTTGCCGAAAGGTATGCGTGCGCTACACGGTTAAGCGCGTAGGAACGCAGGACTTGGGCGGCAAGGACGGCGGCGGTTATCCCTTAGAGGAAGTAACGCTGGAATACAGCACAGACGGCGCGGAATACAAAACGGCGGGCAAGATGAACGCCGTGCCCGGGCGCTGGGTAGGCGTGAAGAACGGCGTGTTCTGCGTGACTGAGAAGCGGGAAAGCGGCGGCTTCCTGACAGTAAACAGCATGGAGTATTTCCGATAAATATTTAGGCGTTCATTTTCGGCGGGAAAATGAGCGCCTTGCTTTTTAACAATATTTGAAATACCTGTTGAAAAAATTCTCATAATGTGTTATAATAATATTGTATATCTATGGAAGTGCCGACTTGCGGTCGGTTTCCGTGAGCAATACCGTGAAAGGAAATACAATGTCAAGATTTACCAATAAATTATGCCCGGTGTGCAGAGAGCGTTTCCGCGAGGGCGACGATATAGCGGTCTGCCCCGAGTGCGGCACTCCGCATCACAGAGAGTGCTTTTTGAAAAATAAGAAGTGCGGCGTTGAGGAATTCCACGCCGAGGGCTTTACGTGGAACGGTAGGCTCCCTGACGAGCCCGAGCCCTCCGGAGCCGAGAGACCCGCGAGCTCCGAGATCCCCGCGGATGCGGAGATCCGTTCCGTCGTGCCCGAGCCCGTGGATATCAAGACCAATAATCTCGACGACCCCAATGCCGCGAATGTCTCCGATAACGGCGGCAAAGGCGAGAACGGCGCGTCTCAAGGCGGGAACGAAGACCAAACCGGTATCCCGGGATTTCCCGACCCGAGCATCGACCCGTTCGGCGATCCCAATATAGACGATCCCTTAAAGGAACTCTACAGAATGGCGAACGATAACTCCATTGGCGAAGACGGCGTTAGTATGCAGGAGCTCATCGCTTATACGGGTTCTTCCATCTGGCACTACAGCAGGGCGTTCAGTACGTTCCGCGGAAACGCCGCGGAGGGCGGGAAGAAGCATTATATCTCGTTCAATATTTGCAGCGGATTATTCGAGCCCATCTATCAGTTCTATAAGAAAATACCTATACTCGGCGTTATTCTGCTGCTGATCTCGGTATTGCCCGCGTTTATCATAGTGCTGTCCACCGACAGCGCGGCGGCTGCTCAGGATCTGGCGTTAAAGTCGAGCTGGCTTGTAAGTATGATAAATATCGCGAAGACGGTGCTGCTGTGCCTTTTCGGGGATTATATCTTCTACAGGCACGCGGTGCGGAAGATCAAGAAGGTGCGCCAAAGCTTTGAAGGCGACACGAATACCGTGGAATATTTTCAGACGCTCTCCGACTCGGGCAGACCCTCGTTCGCCCAGGCGATACTCGGCTGTCTCGCGTTTATGTTCGCGAACGCGTGCGTTGTCGTTCTGAGTGGAGGACTTTTCTGATGAAACGACGCTTAGAGCAATTCTACGCTCAGTTCGGAGACCGCGGGATAATGTTTATCCTCTACGCGTTCTCGCTGGTGATAAATTCCCTGCTCTGCTGGAATATGGAGCTTCCCGCGGTCTATCCCGATGAGCTGTCCGTCGCGGGCACCGCTTGGTTTTATTCGGGACAAGGCGTGTGGGAGCTTGCCGCGGCGAACGGCAGCGGCGGCTATGTGCAGGCGTTGCTGTATGTGCCGCTGTTCTGGGTCGTGAACGATCCTTACGTTTTGTACAAGGCGATGCTGATAGTCAACGCCCTGCTGATAAGCTTCGTTCCAATGATAACATATCATCTGGCGGCAAAGCTCGGCGTGCCGAGAGTACGGCAGAAGCTGATGATCGCCGTAAGCTGCGGTATGTACATCTCGTATCTCTCAAACTCGAAATTCATCTGGAATGAGAACATCACCGCACTGATGTTCTGGCTGCTGGTGCTGTGCTTTTTCTCGGCATGGGACAAGATAGGAAAAGGCTCGAGGTTTTCGGGCTCGGTGCTGCTGGGGTTCGTGTCGGCGCTGGCATACGCTTCCAACGAAAGAATGATAGCTCCCGTTATAGCGCTTACTGTCGTGGTGATCATCGCCCAGCTCGCCGTAAGGGAGAAGATCGTCAATCTGCCCGTGTATATCGTGTCGCTGGCGTTATCCTTCCTTGGGGAATATTTTGTGTGCGGCTCGCTTTCGCCCGTCATAGGACGCTCCGCGTCGATCTTTCCGGAAAGCGTGAACGGCGGCAGCGATTTTTTCGGTCTGCTGTATTCAAATCTTTATTCATATATGACTTCTACTCTGGGAATGGGCGCTCTGGCGCTCGCCCTCGCGGTCATAATGCTTCTGAACCTCATACAGGAGGGCACGCGTAAGCGCGTGGAGACCCCCGAAAGCAACACGAGGGTATACGAGCCGATAAAGCATAAGTACAGTCTTAGGCTGACATTGTTTTCGCTGTTCGTGCTGCTGTCGGTGCTGTGTACGGCGGTGTATTCCGCGCTGTTTGACAAGGCGGGAGAGTCGGACGTGTTTCTCCGCTCCGCGGGAAATCTCGCCGCGCCCGCGTTGTTTGTGGTGTTTGTGTTTATCTTCCTGTACGGGATAGATCTTCGGAAGATCATACTCAGCATCGCCATTTACACCTATGCCTGTGTTTGCTTCGGCGTGGTGGGCTATCCGTTGATGAAGGGCATGGAGACGGAGGAGCCGCTGTCATTTTACGGGCTTATGTCTGTAAATCGGTCGGCGCTTGCGGAGGGCGCTCCGAGCGGAATGTCGTTCGTCATTATGTCCTCGTGTGTCTTTTCTATGTTCGCGCTGATGTTCGTGTTCGCGGCGTGCTCGAGAAGGCACCGCGGGATGCTCATCTCGCTTTCGTCGTTCCTTATCATCATAACGGCGACGATCTATCCGGGAATGTATCAGCTGGAGCTTGACGGGATACGAAATTCCAACGTGACAGAGCCTTACCGCGACGTTTCGGCGCTGCTGTACAACGACTCGCAGTCGCCGCCCGTGATCGTGTATGAGGCGGAGCCGCAGCTGGCGGCGACCATTCAGTTCCTGATGCCCGAAGTGAATGTGCGCGTGCTCTCAAGCGAAGAAAAAGTCCCCGAGTCCTGCCTTCTGATCGCGGAAAGCGGCGTTGTGATACCGTTTGAGGGCGGCTCCTACGACAATGTCGGGAAAACGGATAAATACACTGTCTACGCCTTCGGAGAGAGCGCGAGGGAGTTTATCCGCTACAGTTCCTCAAAATCATAAATTCCTTCCGGAGGTGGATAAGGGAAAATGCCCATATTAAAGAAGGCTTCGCGGCGGTTTGATCCCGCGCGCACTCTCGTGCTGGGATTTTTGGCGATCATCATAATAGGAACGCTGCTGCTCTGCCTGCCGTTCGCGGCAAAGGACGGCAAGTCAACGCCTATCTTCGACTGCCTGTTCACCGCGACTTCCGCGAGCTGCGTTACGGGGCTTACCGTCTGTGATACCTATTGTCATTGGTCGATCTTCGGGCAGATAGTGATAGCGCTGATGATACAGGTCGGCGGCTTGGGCTTTGTGACGATCATCACGTTCTTCAACGTGGCGGCGGGCAAAAAGTTGGGCTACCACACCTTGAAGAACGCGGCGGGGGACTTCTCCGAAAGCAGCTTTGAGGGCGGACGCAGCATATTTATAAGGATCATCAAATATTCTTTTATTTTCGAGCTGTGCGGCGCGGTGATACTTTCGATAGTGTTCGTGCCGAAATACGGCGGATATGGCGTGTGGATGGGCGTTTTTATGAGCATATCGGCGTTCTGCAACGCGGGCTTCGACCTTCTGGGAATGGAAGGGGAGTCCATGAGCCTTATAAACGTTCAGGACAATCCCACGGTGCTGATAACCTTGGCGCTGCTTGTGATCCTCGGGGGACTGGGCTTTATCGTCTGGGAAAATTTTCTCGATCTCCGCACGACAAAGAAGCTCTCCCTGCACTCGCAGACCGTTCTTATAATGACGGGAATACTTATCGCGGGCGGCACGGTGTTTTATCTCATCACAGAGGGGAACAATCCCGCCACCATGGGAAATATGCCATTCTGGGAGAAGCTCTTAAACGCGTTCTTCTCGTCTGTCACGACGCGAACGGCGGGCTTTGACAGCATCGGAATGAGCAATATGTCGGAGTTCTCACAAATGGGTTCGATACTGCTGATGTTCGTGGGCGCGGCTCCCGGTTCCACGGGCGGCGGCATCAAGGTCACGACGCTTATGGTCATCATTATGACGGTCTATTCCTATATCCGCAACAAGAACGATGTGGAGCTTCTCCGTCACAAGATCGACAAGCTGACCATCTACCGCACATTGGTGATCTCGGTGCTCTCGATGCTGGCTGTGGCATTGTGCTTCACGGCGCTCTATTTCTCCATGAACGACAACACCGAGGTAGACGCGGTTCAGTGCCTGTTTGAGGCGGTGAGCGCGTTCTCGACGGCGGGCTTATCCGCAGGCGCTTTGAATTTCGCGGGAATGGCAGGTAAGTGGCTTCTCGTCGTTACGATGTTCATCGGAAGAGTGGGACCCATATCGCTTATTATGTCGCTGGTGTTGAACGCCCAGAAGCGCAAGAACATAGTGGTTCCCGACGGGCAGATACTCATAGGGTGATCTTATGGACGATGTATTCGATATAGAGACGGAGGCTCTCGGCACGCTTTTTGGGCGCGACTGTATCTATATAGACACTGTGACGCTTGACGATATGGGAAGCCTGACCTTTTCGGGCGAGATCAACGGTTATCTCGCGTCGAAGGTGCGCCGCGAGGTATGGATCCCGTACAAGCTCGAATTCAAGCGTGTCATCGCCCACTTCTCCTGCGAGCTCGATACCTATGAGAATATCGAGGGCACACGGTATCTTGACTACAGCGATCTTACCGTTATCAAAAACAGCACGAGCCTTTTGAAGCTGCCGATACGCGGCGACTTTGACAGGTCTTTATACAAGCATTTTCGCGTATTTACTTATGACGTGGTTTTTGATATTTTCGCGGTATCTTACGAGTTTTCCGCCGATGTGGAAAACGCGAGGGCGTTTTGATCGGAAACATTTTTTGGAGGTATTTTTTATGAACACGGAGGCGTTTCAGCTCGGCAAAATAAAGATGTATGTGTCGGACGATCACCGCTTTGGGACGGACGCGTTTTTGCTGGCTTACTACGCGGGAGTTCGCCACAACAGCATTGTGTGCGACCTCTGCACGGGCTGCGGGATAATCCCGCTTATATTCTGCAAGAACGTTATGCCAAAGCTCATATATGCTGTGGATATCCAGGACGAGGCTATCTCGCTTCTCAGAAAGACCGTCAGCGAGAACGGTCTGGAAAACGTCATTCAGCCGATACTCTGCGATCTTCGCGATATCCCACCGAACGTTCTGGCGCGCGAGAGCATAGATATAGTCACGGTAAATCCCCCCTATATGCCGGGCGGTTCGGGCTATGAAAAGAATTCCTACGCGCAGGCCATAGCGCGGCACGAGCTGATGTGCAATATCGACGACGTGTGCAAAACGGCGGGCGGTCTGCTGAAATACGGGGGACTGCTGAAGATGTGCCATCGTCCCGAAAGGCTTGCCGACGTTATCTGTTCCATGCGCGCGAACAAGATAGAGCCGAAATCGGTGACGTTCGTCCACAACAGCATAAACGACAAGCCGTGGCTGTTCCTCGTAAGCGGCAAGAAGGGCGCGAATTCGGGAATGATAATCGAAAAGCCCATGATCCTCCGCAACGACGACAAGTCTTACACCGAGGAGTATTCGAGGCTGTACGAATGACCGATCTCAAGGAGCTTATTCTGAAAAATCCCGGTCTTGATTTTGTCGTCCATGTCCGAAATGAGCGGGAGCTTAATTCCCTTGTGGACGCGCTGGAAGAGCTGGGGTTTGAATACGCCGTACCGCTGGGGACTATCCGCGAAATGGCGGAGGAATTCACGCGCGAAGACGGCTTTGACGGCTGCTGGCGGGTGAGCCGCGAGCGCGGCGTGGCATATAACGCTTCCGTGGAGCATTGGAAGTTCTTCACCAACGATATAGTGGAGTTCAAAGACGGCGAGATCGCTTTTCACGAGGGATATCAATCGAAAGAGGACGCGCTGATCGAGAAAAACAAGCTGCGCTGCGCGTTCTTTGAGGACGAGGACAAGGAATACGCTTTGCGGCTGTTCGGGTTTGAAAACAGTTCCCGCGGGGAAACAGAGCGTTGGCTTGACGATAAATTCGGAGAGGATATAAGGGAACTATGAGCGAGGAAAAAGAGGGCAAACTATCCGTAGTCGGCACGCCGATAGGCAATCTCGGTGATTTTTCACCGCGCGGCATAGAGACCTTGGAAAGCGCGGACTACATCGCCGCCGAGGATACGCGCGTCACTCTGAGGCTGCTGACGCATTTCGGGATAAAAAAGCCGCTGCTTTCCTACTACAAGCCCAAGGAGCAGGAGAAGAGCGCGAAGATCATCGAACTTCTTTCCGAGGGCTCGCACATAGCGTTAGTCAGCGACGCGGGTATGCCGTGCATCTCAGACCCGGGTTCGGTGCTCGTGAAAAAGTGCCGCGAGTTGGGCATCGCGGTGGAGGTCATTCCGGGGTGTAACGCGGCTGTGGCGGCGGTAGCTTCAAGCGGTCTGGAAATAGACCGCTGGGTATTCGAGGGATTTCTTCCCGTTCCGAAGAAGGAGCGCACCGAGCGGCTGGAGCGGATAAAGAGCCTGCCGCACGCTTTGGTGTTCTACGAAGCGCCGCACAAGATACGCCAGACGCTTACGGATCTCGCGGAAAGTCTCGGAGAGGACAGACAGGCGGTCTTATGCCGCGAGCTTACCAAGATACACGAGGAGACTATCCGCGGAACGTTCCGCGAACTCGCTCATTACTATGACGATACCGAGCCGCGCGGGGAATATGTAATAGTCGTCGAGGGCAGCCGCGCGGAAGCCGCGGAATTCACGCTCGAACAGGCTGCAGCTCTTGCTATGGAATACATCGCGGGCGGCGAGAAGCCCTCGGAAGCCTGCCGAAAGGCGGCAAAGGCGACGGGGATATCAAAACGTGAGATCTACGCCGCAATATCGAACACAGACGATCAAATACATTAAAACTTTTCAGGGAGGATTTTTTTATGAAGATCAAAGAAGAGCTTAACAAGAAGATCGAGAAGAAGGTAGGACCGCTCGGGGTAGTGATATTTCCGATAATCGGCGCGGTGATCATTGTCGCGGCGGCTGTGGCGTATATCTGTCTTAAAATAGCGGACGAGATGCGCTACAATGAGAAGTGGAAGGACTACGACGAGTGCGGCTGGCATTAAGTTGGCAGTTTATAGCTGCCGGTTGTTAGTTGTTGGGAGGTTGCTGTGACATTCAGAGAATATTCAAATGACGACGGCTGGGTCACCATTGACTATGCCTCTACGTGGGGATATGGCTATGACTTTATGCTGGACGCGGCGGGGGTTCTTTTATCGGACTTCGGCGAGGATCTTCAATGGTTCGGCAAGGCGCGGCTCGGGGGAATGCCGTTCACCGTTATAACCGAAGACGTTATGGCGGCGAAGGGAAAGCTCCGCGAGTGTCCCGCGCTCTCCGAGGAGTGCGGCGCGGTCTCGGTCGCGGGGTTCAGCAATGTTATGGAATGTCCGTTCCGCGTGACGTTCTATAACCAGACGAACGCGGTGCGATTAGAGATACCGCTCTCGCAGATGCCCGAGGATCACCCCGCGCGAAAGCGTTTCGATGAAAAAGAGGACGGCTTCGAGCATACCTTTGATTGCTACATGGACAGCGTGGAGATCAAGGCGTATTGCGCCGACACCGAGCGCAGAGTGCGCGCGGAGCTTGCGGAGAAATAAAAATAAGGGGCTGTGAAAAAACAGCCCTCTTTTCCGCTCGGCGCGGACTAGCCGTCGATTTGTTTTTTCCCCTTGGCCGGGTGATGCCGCGCGGTGCGGGGGGAAACCCTTCGGGGGGAGAGGAGGGGGAGGGGGAATAAAATCCGACAAAAATGCGTACCCCCTCCCCCTCCTCTCCC
>CAYPWI010000012.1:0-14846 GCA_964414395.1 uncultured Ruminococcus sp. | reverse complement strand
GAAGGCATTGTTATTTTCCCCTTTCGTTTTCTTTGATAAATTCAGCCAACATTTTTAGTGCCGTTTTCGCGGCTTTTATCCTGATATCCTGTCTTGTAAGTTCGAATAATTCCCCCTCAAATATATAACGTTCCGCTTTGGCGGAATTCTTATCGCAAACGCAGACGTAGACCGTGCCCACGGGATCATTTTCAGTGCCCCCGCCCGGACCCGCTATCCCCGTAGTGGATACCGCGTAGTCCGCGCCCGAGATCTTAAGAGCGCCCTTCGCCATCTCCACGGCACATTCCTTGCTGTACTCGGTGTACTTTTCGAGAGTTTCTTCCGACACACCGAGGACCTCATGCTTTATCCTGTTGGAGTATGAGCACAGCCCAAACTCTATCACATTGCTGCTCCCCGGAACGGTGGTTATCCATTCTGAGATCATACCGCCCGTGCAGCTCTCCGCGGTCGCTATCTTTATCCCATGTTTAGCGCACGTTTTGACAAACTTTTTTAAGTTATGATCAAGCACTGTCGATTTAATAAAACTTATCGTGTCTGCTGCCATTAGTCTAAGAACACTGTCCTTTCTCCGTATTTAAAGCGCTTTACCGTAATTTTAGAGACCGCCTCCTCGATCATCGGGTCGAAGTCGTAGGACTGTTCGGCGGCGATTATATCCTCGATCTTGGGGTGTGTGCGCGGGTGCTTGGGTGTGAAGACCGTGCAGCAGTCCTCGTAGGGAAGAATAGAGGTCTCAAATGTTCCTATTTTGCGCGATATCTCCGTTATCTCTATCTTGTCCATGCCGATAAGCGGACGGAACACGGGGAATTCAGCCGCCGCGTTGGTGCAGTACAGCGCGGGGAGCGTCTGGCTCGCGACCTGCGCCAAGCTCTCGCCCGTGATGATCGCGCCGTAGCCGTCGCGCCCGCAGACCTTGTTGGCGATCTTGACCATAAGTCGGCGCATAAGCACCGTGAAGTACTCCTCGGGGCAGTTGTCGCGCAGCGCCTCCTGTATTTCCGTAAATGGCACGCAGTAGAAGCGTATATCCCCGCCGAACTCCGTCATCAGCTCGCAGAGCTTCTCGACCTTGAGCCGCGCGCGGTCGGAGGTGTAGGGCGGGCTCACGTAGTGGATGCAGTCCACGACCAAGCCGCGCTTCGCCATCATATAGCCCGCGACGGGGGAATCTATCCCTCCCGAGAGCATGAGCAGCGCCTTGCCGCTGCTGCCGACGGGCATACCGCCCGCGCCTGTTATGCGCTGCGCCGAGAGATACGCGCCGTTGTCGCGGATCTCCAGCCTTACCGTGATCTCGGGCTCGTGAACGTCCACTTTAAGATGCGGGAACACATCAAGAACAGCGTCCCCAAGCTCTTGCTGTATCATAGGCGAGTTCATCGGGAATGTCTTATCCGAGCGCTTAGCTTCGACTTTGAACGTCTTGGCGCTGTCAAGCGCGTCCGCAAGGTATTCCCTCAAATTCGCGGTAACAGCGGCGAAATCCTTCGGGAATACCGCGCACCGCTGGATCGCACCTATTCCGAACACCCTCTTTAAGCTCTCAACGGCGCGGTCAATATCTGCGTCGTCGTCTACGGGTGTTATGTATATCGTGGACTGCCTTCGCGTCAGCTCAAATTTTCCTATAGATTTCAAGCGCCGCCTGATGTTGCGCATCAGCATATCCTCGAATGTGCTGCGGTTATCGCCTTTAAGCGCGATCTCACCGTACTTTGCCAGAATTATCTCCTTCATCGCCTAACCCTTTCGATCGTCTTTTCTATTTTATCGCAGAGAGCGTCCACGTCCAATATCGTATTGTCGGCGCAGAACGAAACGCGCACCGCGCAGTCCGCGTCCTTATCCGACACGCCGAACGCGCTGAGGACTTCGCTCCGTTTTCCTTTTGAACACGCTGAACCGCTGGATACATATATCCCGTCCTCTTCCAATGAGTGGAGCATGATCTCCGAGCGCACTCCGCGCACGCTGAAATTCACGATATTCGGCAGACACTTTTCGTCAGAATTGATCGGAATTTCTTTCATCGCCGAAAGACGTTCAATAAGATGAGTTTTCAGTTCGGTGAAATGCTCACGTGTCCCGTGATACGCCCTGACCGCCGCCTCGAAGCCCGCTATAAGCTCCACGGGCTCGGTGCCCGATCTTAAGTTGTGCTGCTGTCCGCCGCCCGACAATATCGGGGAGAGACCTGTCCCTTTTTTGATGAACAGCGCGCCTATGCCTTTTGAGGCGTGGACTTTATGTCCCGATATGCTGATAAGATCTCCGTCCAGCGGTACCTTCAAAAATCCCTGTACCGCGTCGATGTGAACGATAGTCTTGGGATTTTTGCGCTTTACTTCTTTATATAAAAGCGGAACATCGATTTGAAAACCGGTCTCGTTGTTCACCGCCATAGCCGAGACGAAGACGGTGTTCTCGTCGACCTCTTCAATAAGCGCCCTTACGAAGTCCGTGCTGTCCTTCGGAGCGAGCCGAACGACATTGTGACCGTCTTCTTCGAGCCGCAGGATAGTTTTCGCCACCGATGGGTGTTCTATAGCGGTAGTAACTATCTTCTTCGGCGTGAAGACCGATCCCTTCACGAACCCCGGCGCGCTTCCGAGAATTGCCGTGTTATTGCTTTCCGTTGCCCCCGATGTGAAGAGGATATCCCCCTCGAGCGGCTTTTTCGTGCCCGAGATCGCCGAGAGCAGCGTATTTTTGGCTCGGGATATTATTTGCAGAGACTCGGTTCCCAGCCCGTGGAGCGAGCCGGCGTTGCCGAAATAGTTCTCCATAACGTTCATCACGGCGCGGCGACATTCCTCACAGGGCTTGGTCGTCGCGGCGTTGTCAAGATATATCATATATTGATCTGATCCCTTCCGGCAGTTAGTTGGACAGCGGTCAGCAGCCGTTATCGTTTCCGAATTTTCATCGGTCTCAATAACTGTCCACTGTCAACTATTCACTATCAACTAACATTATACCACAAAATATAGGTTTTGACTAGACCTTTTTCGATTTTTTCATCTTTATTTCATATTTAAGACGAAAAGGTTACAAAATTATTACAAAAAGGTTACAAAAGGTTACAAAAAGGTTACAAAATCAAGGAAAATGGTTACAATGTTGTCATAAATATTGATTTTTTAAAACACCTGTGGTAAAATAAGAACATAGAGAAAAGCAAAAATCAATCCTCCAATCATGCGCGTGCGCCGTTCATTCCCCGGACGGCGCATTTGCTTTTAGAGGTAAGGATTTAAGATGTAAGAGGTAAGAAATGAGGCAGAACGTGTTGCCTTTGCATAAGCATCGAACTCCGATGACGGAGTTTTTTTTTTCTGTTTGGAAAGTTAGTCACCATTTTTATCCTCCCGCATAATATGTACTGTGAAACGGAAAGCTCCACAGGGGAGCGGGAGGTTTCGCCGCTTACATTAAGGAGGCCCATTATGTGTGGTTTTAACAATCTCGGTAACAATGGCAGCTGCTGCTGGATCATCAACCTGATCCTTCTCTTCTGCTGCTGCGGAAATGGCTCTTCCAACAACGGCGACTGCGGCTGTGGCTGCGGCAATAACAACAACGGCTGCGGATGCGGCTGCTGATCTTTCACGCCGATAGAGCGCTTGGGCGCTGCCATTCCAAAAGAAAACCGCGCCGCGGCTGTGATAAGCCGCGGCGCTATTTCTATTGTAAAATTATATCGGCAAACTCTCCCGCACAAGCCTTTGCGAGATCGTCGGGGGTCATCTCCAATTGAAGTCCCAGTCTTCCGCCGCTTACTATTATTGAGCCGAAGGTCTTCGCGCTTTCGTGAATGACCGTGCGGAACGGTTTCTTCATACCGATAGGAGAGCAGCCGCCGCGGATATATCCCGTGAGCGCCTGAATGTCCTTGACATGGATAGGGGAGACAGACTTCTCTCCGACAACGGCGGCGCATTTCTTGAGATCCATCTCGTGTTCCACAGGTACGACGAACACGTAATTTTTGCCGCTTTTCGCCGCTGTCACCAGGGTTTTGAAGACGCGGGCGCAGTCCTGTCCCAGAAGGTGCGCTATCTGCGCGCCGTCAGTAAACTCCTCACATTCGTAGGTGTGGACGGTGTAGGGAATTTTCAGCTTGTCCAGCATACGCATGGCGTTTGTCTTATTCTCGTGCATAATTTTCTCCGAATATTTTTAAAAATAAAAAGCCGCACACAAAATCCCGCGCCGTGGGGTCACGCCGCGGAATTTTTATTGTGAAACATTTCCTTTATAAAAGCAGGTCGTCCTCATCGAGGCTGTCATCATCGTCAAGATCAAGCTCCCACTTGTCGAGAAGGTTGGTCTTGCCGATAAGGAAATAAGCGATAGCCGCCGCTGCCATAGCCGCGATGGTGATTATTCCCGAGATAATAACAAGCTTCTTTGCCATAACAATTCCTCCCAAATTTAAGTCGTTTTTGAGTTCTTATCACTGAAATCTCGCGGCGATCTCGGCTATGCCGTTGTCATTGGTGGGCTCGCCGATCGCGCCGAATTTCCATTCGCCGTTGTATCTGTATACCTCGCCGAAGATCATAGCGGTCTTGCCGTCATAGTTTTCGGACAAGTTGTACTTGCAAAGCTCTGTTCCCTTGTCCGCGTCGACTACTCTGATAAACGCGTTCCGGATCATACCGAAGTTTTGTCTGCGCTCTACCGCCTGATAGATCGTAACAACGAACACGATCTTTGAGTATTCCGCGGGAACTTTATTCAGCTCGACGATGATCTGTTCGTCGTCGCCCTCGCCGGCGCCCGTGAGATTGTCGCCGCAGTGGCGGACAGAACCGCTTCTGTGCATAAGCTGTCCGTAATATACTACGTCAACGGGTCCCAGAAGCTTTCCCGACTGTTCGTTTATGAGAAGAGCGGAAGCGTCGCAGTCGATATCCTCGCTGCGCTTGCCGAAAAGCGAGAACTTTTTGGGAGCCTCGTCCCAGCCGAGCCCGACCACCAAGGTCTTAAGACCGGCATTGCCCTTTGTAAGATCTACTTTTTGTCCCTTTTGAAGATTAACTGACATATTTTTGTCCTCCGAAATTTGTTGTATCTGTGCTTTTATTATTATACATCATTTTCCTATAAAATGCAAGGGGTAAATGAAAAAAAGTGATCAAAATCAACTTGAAAAAATCAAAGAGCTGTGGTATAATTAAAGCGTTATTTAAATTATGCTGTATTTTGAGGTAATTTATATGAAGGATCTTACGCGTGGAAGACCGATTAAGCTTATAGTGAGCTTCGCACTGCCGGTCTTTCTGGGACTTCTTTTTCAGCAGGCGTATAATCTGGCGGATATCATCATAATCGGGCAGAACCTCGGAAATAATTCAATAGCGGCGGTTGGGTGTACCACGCCTGTCGTATCGCTGATGTTCAGTATCGTAAACGGGCTCGTGACGGGTTTCGCCATAGTAGTCGCGCGGTATTTCGGCGCGGGGAAGCACGACGATATGCGCCGCACCATCGCCCGTATGATGACTTTTTCGGCGGCAATAACGCTGGTGCTTATCGTCGGGGTGACGGTGTTTATCGACCCGCTGCTGAAGGCGCTGAACACCTCGGACGCTATCTTCGCAGAGGCGCGGGATTATCTGTTTATCGTGGCGCTGGGACTTGTTGCGACTCTAATCTACAACTTCGAGGCGGCGGTGCTGCGCGCGGTGGGCGACAGTGTGATCCCGCTGATAGTGCTCATCATCTCCACCGCGTTCAATATCGGACTTGACCTGCTGTTTGTCGCGGTCCTGAAAATGGGCGTTGCGGGCGCGGCGCTGGCGACTGTCGCGGCGCAGTTCATCTCGGCGATCATCTGTCTGGTGTATCTCATAAAGCGCCGTCCGATGCTGATAGTCAAGAAAAAGGACTTTGTGTTCACGGTCGAGAGCACAAAGGAGCTGCTCAGCGCGGGCGCGGGAATGGCGCTTATGTATTCTATCGTGGATATCGGCTCGGTCGTTTTGCAGAACGGCATCAACGGCTTCGGCGAGGATATAATCGCCGCGCACACGGCGGCGAGAAAGCTGTTCTCACTGCTGATAATCCCGTTTTCTTCTATCTGTTCGACGCTGGTCACGTTCTGCTCGCAGAACCTCGGCGCTGGCGAGGCGGGGCGCATTAAGAAAGGCATCCGCGACGGGTTTGTCATTATGTTCGCGTGGGCTGGGATCGCGATAGTGTTATCTTATTTCTTCGGGGAAAACCTCGCGGGTCTGCTGATAGCGGACGCGGATACGCCCGAGGGCGCGGAGATAGTCAAGACGACCGTTCTCTATCTGCGGTGGAACGTGCCGTTCTTCATAAGCCTTGTGGTGCTGCTGGGTTTCAGAAGCGCGCTGCAAGGGATAGGGAAAAGCTCCGTGCCGATAATATGCAGCATAATAGAATTGTCGTGGAAGGTCGTCACGGTGCTTGCGATGATCCCGCTGTTCGGCGGCAAGAACGGCACTGTGGGCGGCACCATAGAACAGGTGGGCGGGTACTTCGGAATAATCCTGTCCGAGCCTATAATCTGGACGACCTGTGCCGTGTTCATCGGCATTATCGCGATAATAGAACTTCGGCGGCTTGACAGCAAGGTCAAAATAAAAGAAACGGAGACTAAAAATGACTGATCTCAGAGAAATGCTTAAAAACGACGAGTTTATACTGTTGGACGGCGCTATGGGGACTATGCTCCAGGCGAGCGGCTTAAAGCTCGGCGGAATACCCGAGGAACTGAACTTTTCCTCACCCGAACTTATAGAGGACATACACAGAAAGTACATAGCGGCGGGCGCTCGGGCGGTCTATGCCAACACCTTCGGCGCGAACCGCTACAAGTTGGCGAACAGCGGTCATTCCGTGGAGGAGACGGTGAAAAAGGGTATTGAGATCGCCCGCAAAGCCGCGGACGGAAAGGCTCTCGTGGTTCTGGACGTAGGTCCGATCGGGAGAATGTTGCGTCCGACGGGAGATCTGTCCGTCAGTGAAGCTTATGAGATGTTCAAGGAGATCATGATCGCGGGAAAAGTCGCAGTCTGCATCGCTATTGAGAACATGACCGACATTATTTAGATAAAGACCGCGCTGCTCGCCGCCAAGGAGAACACCGACCTTCCCGTGGTCTGCACCATGACGTTCGAGAAGAATTTACGCACCTTTACGGGCTGTACTGTGGCTTCCATGGCGCTGACGCTCGGCGGAATGGGCGTGGACGCTATCGGGATGAACTGTTCCCTCGGTCCGAAAGAGGCGCTGCCCATCTGCGAAGAACTGCTGAAATGGTCGAGCGTGCCCGTTCTCATAAGACCGAACGCGGGGCTTCCCGACCCGAAAACCAACGAATACAGCGTCACCCCCGCCGAATACGCGGATATCATCGCGCAAATGGCGGACATGGGTGTAAAGCTGTTCGGGGGCTGCTGCGGAACGAACCCGGAATTCATCTCGGAAATGGCGAAGCGGCTCTCGGGGCGCAAATATTCGCGGAATATTCCCGAGATACCCGCGGCGGTCTGCTCCGCTTCCAATGTGGTGACGATCGACACTGTGCGCGTTATCGGCGAACGCATAAACCCCACGGGCAAGAAGCTGTTCAAGGAAGCGCTTAAACGCCGCGACCTTGACTATATAATGAAGCAGGCTATCGAGCAGACAGAGGGCGGCGCGGAAATACTTGATGTAAACGTGGGCTTGCCCGAGATCGACGAGCGCGAGATGATGCTTGCCGCCGTGGACGCTGTTCAATCCGTGACGGACGCGCCTTTGCAGATAGACACCACCGAGCTTGACGTTCTCGAGGCGGCTTTGCGGAACGTCTCGGGAAAGCCGATAGTCAATTCAGTGAACGGTGAAGATGAAAAACTTGATACCGTGCTGCCGCTGGTGAAGAAATACGGCGCGGCTGTAGTCGGTCTGACGCTGGACAAGGACGGTATTCCCAAGACCGCCGAGAAGCGCTTTGAGATCGCCGAAAAGATCTTGAAGCGCGCCATGGAGTACGGGATCCCGAAGCGTGACGTGTTCATCGACTGCCTGACGCTCACCGCCTCTGCGGAGCAGGACGGCGCTGTGGAGACGCTCAAGGCTATGCGCGGAGTTCGCGAAAAGCTGGGGCTGAAAAACGTCCTCGGGGTGTCGAATATCTCCTTCGGGCTGCCGAACCGCGAGCTTGTGAATTCCACGTTCCTCACCATGGCGATGAACAGCGGGCTTGATCTCCCGATCATGAACCCCAACTCGGCGGCGATGATCGGCGCGGTGGGCGCGTTCCGCCTGCTGTCGGGCTATGATCGCAACGGCAAGGACTATATAGAACGCTTCGGCGCGGATAAGGTGGTAACGCAGACCGTAAAAGCAGATACTACCGCTTCGGCGGCTGTTTCGGGAGAAAAGGGCGATATCGTTCACGCGGTGGCGAGCGGCTTAAAGGCGGAGTGCGCCGCGGCTGCCGAGAAGCTGCTTTCGGAGGGCACAGACCCTATGGCCATCATCAATGAAAAGCTGATACCCGCGCTGGATATGGTCGGCGAGAAATTTGAGAAAGGGCAGATATTCCTGCCGCAGCTCATTCAGTCGGCGGGCGCGGCGCAGGCGGCGTTCGACGTTATCAAGAAGGACATCTCCAAGCGCGGCGGCAGCAGTGAGAGCAGGGGACGGGTCGTTCTCGCGACGGTCAAGGGCGATGTTCACGATATCGGCAAGAATATCGTGAAAACGCTTCTGGAAAATTATGGATTTGAAGTGATAGATCTCGGCAAGGACGTTGACTATGAAGTGGTCGCTGACGCGGCTGTAAAATACGATGTGCGTCTGGTCGGGCTTTCCGCGCTTATGACCACCACGCTCAAGAGCATGGAGAATACCATAAAGCTGCTGCGCGAGCGCGGTGTGAACTGTAAGATCGTAGTCGGCGGCGCGGTGCTGACTCCCGCGTATGCCGAGAAGTTAGGCGCGGATTTCTATGCCAAGGACGCAAAGGAAACTGTTGATATAGCAAAACAAATTTATTCATAAAAAACGCAGCATTTTCTTTATTGTCCGGTATTATAATATAGGGACTTGTTTTATAATGTAATACAACACAGAAGGGAAAGATCATGACAAAAAAGAGTATTATCGCGGCGCTGCTTTGCGGGACAGTTCTGTTGACCGCGTGTGGTTCAAGACCCACTGAGATATCCGTTTCGGGCGGGTCTTCGGGCATTATTTCCAATGATGAACGGTCAAGCGGTACGGAAACATCTCTCATAAGCTCCGAGAGCGTTCCCGAAAGTTCGGGCGAGAGCTCGGGAGAGATCGGTTCGGGTGCGGGATCGTCCGAGTTTTCGAGCACTTCTGAGCAGACGAGCGTTCCCGCGAGTGAGCCGGAGAATTCCACATCGGAAAATTCGGAGCTGTCAACGAGCGGAAGTGTGGCTTTGTACTGCGTGGACGATCATAGGCTGATGTACGGCGACAACGAGGACAAGCAGGTGGCTATGGCGAGCATCACCAAGGTGCTGACCGCGTGTGTGGCGCTCAGCATTATGGATCCCGAGACCGTGCTTCCGGTAGGCACGGAGCGCGATCTGGTGAATCCCGGTTCGAGCATCTGCTATATCTCTCAAGGTCAGAGGCTGAAACTTAAAGATCTTATCTCGGGTATGATGATCGCCTCGGGGAACGACGCGGCATATACCGTCGCGGTCAATGTCGCGCGGGCGCATGATCCCGGGGAAGATCTCTCGGACAAGCAGGCATTGGAAAAATTTTCTGATCTGATGAACGCGTTCGCGGCGCGTCTGGGAATGAATAACAGTCACTTCGCGAACCCCGACGGCTGGGACGACGAGCAGCACTACACCACCGCGAACGATCTGATCATTCTCGCAGAATACGCGCTGACCGTTCCCGAGATACGCGAGAATGCCGCGCTGTTTCAGAAAAGGGTAGTGTACGAGACGGGTGAGATAGCGGTCTGGACGAATTCCAATCAGCTTCTGAATGAGGAAAGCCCCTATTACTGTGAAAACGCTATTGGTATGAAAACCGGCACGACCAACGCGGCGGGATGCTGCCTGCTGGGGGCGTTCGAGAAGAACGGGAAGACCTACATTACAGTGGTTACGGGCGCGGAAAGCAACGAGAAGCGCTATGAGATCACAAACGAGCTTTTTTCCATGTGTTGATCATTCTTCACCGAGCGGCTTTTACGCCGCTCGGATCTTTTTGCGCTCTTTTAGGCTTTTTTTCGGAAAGGTATTGAATTTTTTTGACAGATGTGGTATAATTAGTAAGTTGAGTTATATGCGGCGGTGGCTGTAATGATTCAAAAATACATAAAATGGAAGTGGGACTATGAGCGCAGACGCCGAAAGCTGTCGAAGTACAAATAAACAGAAAAGCGGCTGCGTTCTTTTTCGCGCGGCTCGCTTTTCTGTGGAAACAGGGAGTGAGAGGTTTGATAAGTTACTACAAGACCATTGAAAACAAGGTGAACGAGATCGAGGAAGTCCAGCCGGGCTGCTGGATATGCGTTACGGCGCCCACCGAGACCGAGATTTCAGATCTGGAAGAAAATATGCACATTGAGCGCGACTATATTCGCGCCGCCCTCGATGAGGAAGAGCCGTCCCGTATCGAAAGCGATGACGGCGTTACGCTGATAGTTGTGGACTACCCTATAGCAGAGCAGGACAACGATCCCGACCGCACGCTGCTGTATTCCACAACGCCTATGTCAATAATAATCACTGACAGCAATGTTATCACCGTAAGCGCCAAGGAGAACATCGTTCTTGAGGAGCTGGCGAAGGGCGTAGTCAAGGGCGTTCATACGAATTTGAAAACGCGCTTTGTCTTCACTATCCTCCTGAGAATAGCCGCCCGATATCTGCAATATCTGAAACAGATCGATAAGCTCTCAAACTATGTCGAGGGAAAGATGTACCTCGCCATGAAGAACAAGGGGCTTATCCAACTGCAAGGGCTGGAGAAGTCGCTGGTATATTTTTCCACATCTTTGAAATCCAATGAGGCGGTATTGGGAAAACTTATGCGCGGGCGCTATTTGAAGCTCTATGAGGAAGACGAGGATCTTCTTGATGATGTTCTTATCGAAGTAAAGCAGGCTATCGAGATGACCAACATCTATTCCAATATTTTAAGCGGCACGATGGACACGTTCGCATCTATAATCTCCAATAACCTCAATATAATAATGAAGCGTATGACGACCATCACTATAATCCTCACGATGCCGACTATCGTTTTCAGTTTCTACGGCATGAACCTCGGCGACGCGGCGAACGGGCTGCCATTGGCGAACGTATGGTTCCCGCTGGTGCTGAGCCTGGTGCTCTGCGTCGGAGTGGGTGTGTTTATGAGCTTTATATCCAGATTTAAATAAACCGTCGGTTGGTTATGGAAAAAAGGCAATACGATCAAAAAGGGGCGGGCGCATATGTCTGAATTATCTTATATTGATATCGCGCTAAAGACTTACAGCGGCTTGGATATATTATTTGACGCGGCTGAAAAAATGGAATGGTATAATTCGTTTGCGGTCGAGTGTCATCAGATCGTGGAAAAATTATTAAAAGGTGTACTTTTAGAGGTGTTGTCGCCTGACGACAGAAGAAACTCACTTATTTCTTCTCACGACCTCGCTCTGCTTGCAAGAGCTTTGGGCAAGGAATACCCAAACTTTGTTAAAATAGAAGATTGCGCTTGGCTTACGGATTATTATTTTGACGCAAGGTATCCGGGTGATAATTTCTTTGTTGTTACGCGGGAAGAAGCGCAAAAGGTGAAAGATGTCACCTCCCATATGGCAGATGCTTTGATCACTTTGCATCAGCAGCTGAACAATAAGCACACATCTTATTTTGACTGAGGAAAGAAGTGGGCAAAGATGCAGGGCAAAATAGAGTCGCTGGAACGCACCGATATACCGCGGAGATGGAAGGATGTACTGATCGAAGCGCGCGAATATATCAAGGAGAACGCTCCGCTCGGATTTAAAGCGGCATATGTTTTCGGCTCACTTTCAAGAAGCGAGCTTCATTCGCGCAGCGATATAGATATATGTCTGGTATTTGAAAACGGTATAGATCTGAGAGAGCGGCAGCTGGTTATATTTAAAGGTATGCTGAGAAGTATTTCCTTTGAGGTGCCGGTCGATGTGGTATGCTGTCACGAAGAAACATTTTTGTCAAGTCAACAGGCGTTATATCGGGAGATACGCAGAGATTGCCGCAGGTTTATCTGACGGGCGGGAGCTGCCGAAACGCTTAAATAGCCGAGCTTTTCGGCTGTATGGTGGACGGAGCGGCGAAAATACAGGCTCTTGAAAATGCCGATAACATTATAATGGAATGGATCGAGACCGCCAAGGAGCTTTGGAGAGATATTCCAAAGACGCGTGCCTTTGATTTGTGACTTTTAAGTGAACGGTGTTGCTTTTTTTGAAAATATGTGATATAATATAGATGTAAGAAGCAGCCTTCGATCGTGAAAGGGGATGTCGTTATGGAAAAAGAGCGTGACCTTAGTTACTTGAGTTTCGAGGAAGATCTCGGCATTACCGAGGAAGAGGTCGATTTCCGTTTCAGAGAGGCAGTGCGCCTTGCGAAGGAAAGAGCACGCATAATGAAAAAGCCCACTTGCGAGTATGACATGGAAAAGCAAGCGCCGTATTTGCTTTATCCCGATGGTCACAGAGAATATCCTACTATTGCCAAAGAGTGATCATTATGAGCAAAGAACGTAAAACAATGGTCGTCGTTTTTGCGGGTCCAAACGGATCGGGCAAAAGTACAGTGACAAATTTAGTCGAGAAAAACGGAGAATACATCAACGCCGACGATATTAAAGCGTCGCTGAAGTGTTCCGATCTTGAAGCGGCAAATGCTGCCAAAGATTTGCGGGAGCGGTGCATAGCCGAGCATAAGGATTTTACCTTTGAAACGGTTCTTTCTACTCCTATGAATCTTGAACTGCTTAAAAAAGCAAAGGAAAATGATTATTTTGTTCGGTGCTATTATGTTCTTACCGCTTCTTCGGATATCAATGTTTCAAGAGTATTGATAAGATTGAGCACGGGCGGTCACGGCGTTCCCGAGGATAAGATACGTTCAAGGTATGACAAGGCTCTGGCGCTTATCCCCGAGCTTATTCCTGTGTGCGATATAATCAACATCTACGACAACACTTTAGATCCGTTCAGGATATTCAGCAAAAAGCTCGGTACCTATCGCTTGTGGGAAAACACCTTCTGGGATAAGGAAAAGATCAGGGCGCTCACAGGGCAAGACCGATTTGATATAATGTATCTGAAATAAACAACAAGCTCCCGAAGCAAACGTTTCGGGAGTTTATCTTTTTTTCATCGAGTTGAGGAAATCCGCCAGCTTTAGCTGCTGTTCGTCGGTCAGGCGTTTCAGCGTGTTCATAAGCGGCTGAACGATCTCGACCGTTTGGGGAATTTCGGTCTGAGCCGTTTCGCCGGGCGGCGATTGTACCGTTTGGTCGGAAACGCCCGCCAGATAGTCAAGTGTCACGCCGTAATATCTGGCGTAGTAGACGGCGGTGTCAAGCGGGAGAATTCTATCGCCCTTTTCATAACGAAAATAGGTTCGAGGATGTATTAACCCTATTTTTGCGGCTCTGTCCATAGTTAAGTTGTGAAACTCTCTAAGTTCTTTTAATTTGTTCATAAATATCACCCTTTAAAAATTTTACAAAATTATGACCAAATGGTCTTGACAAATTAAGTTATTTGGAGTATAATTAAATATGACCGAATGGCCATATACTTATTATGCCCGAAAAACGGGTCAATGTAAAGGAGATTTTTATGTTGAGGTTCAAAAAAGTTTTGTGCGGTTCTCTTGCCGCGCTTATGGCAATGAGTACAACGGCTATTGTGGCTCAGGCGGAGGAAACGGAGCAGGTGAAGCTTAAAACCGTGAGTGTAAGTGAAATTTGCGGTGAGGATGGTTTTACATACTATTTGGGAGGAAATTGCTTTACCGACAGCAAAGGCAATATTTATATGCTTGACGATAAGGCGCTTGACGATTGGAAGAAAACCGGAAAAGCTAAATTTACTAAGCTTAGTTGTGATACAGATATTTCGGGAATGGTAAATTGGAGCGGCAATCTTGATGATGGTTATTTCCAGTTTGCAAAACTCGATGCTGATAGCAATGTTACGGAACGCAAGGTTGTTCATCTTGATAAAGCGTCCGGCGCGGTGAAGCAGGCTTATACTCTTCCTACAGAATGGTCTTTTACCAATCCCGACGGCTATACCATAAGCTTTGTGGATACCTCACCAAAGACTGTTGACGTTATGGTTTATGACCCGACCGGAAAGAAAACAACTAAAACCTTTACTTTTGACGGTAACGGTTATGCTTGGTTTAACGGCGGAGCCGCGAAGGGCGGTGAATATGTCGGGTATTTTATGTGGATGTCCTCAAGCGATGATGTAGAAGAATATGGCAGTACTTTTACGGTATATGGCTATGAGGTATATGGTGTAAAGAGGAACGGGGAACTTGAACAGATTTACAAAAAAGATCGAACATATGGGTTCGGATACTATGGAAGTGCAGAAAACTGCATAGTGTGGGGAGATCAAAGCGCGGCGAGTCCGATCGGATATATGTTGTATTCGACTGAAAATAAAAAGACCTATGCGATTGGCGAGTTTTTCTTTTATGGGAAAGTGGGCGATCCGGGTTTTTACAGTATGACTATTGATGATATCAGCGGACGCGTTTACGGGGATAAGGTTATAGTTTACTGTGAAACAGGTTCAGGCGATGAAGATATAAGAT
>CAYPWI010000011.1:0-15217 GCA_964414395.1 uncultured Ruminococcus sp. | reverse complement strand
ATTTTACTAATCTTTCAACTCAATGACCAATGTATCACCGACTGCTTTATCCGAATTATAGGTGGCGTAAGCCGCTCACGCGTTTATCTGACTGTCTTGCTTTTATACGCACATTATTTTTATCAATATTATGTCTACATTATGTCTACTTCTAATCGAAAATTAGTATCAAACGTTCGCGGTATTGGATGAACACAGGTTCGTTTCGATATAGTCCGCGGTCTCGGTTATAGACGCTTTTGATACCGATGTGAACAACACATTCTTCTTTATATCGGATATAATGAAGCTGCTGCCGTCATATTCGATGAAGTGCATCTTTCCGTGTGCTCCGTAATAAATTATGTAGTAATCACCGAAGGTATTTTTGCCCGCGTCACTATATACTTCGGAGTCAAACTTCGTCTCGATGCCTCTCTTTTTTAGTTCAATATTCAGCGCCGCCGTGAAGACCTCAAGGTTGTAACCGCTTGAAGAACAGTTTTTCACGAGCAGCACATTTGAACCGTTAAGACCCGCGGAAAATCTTATTCGATAGTAAAGCGGCGCCATATATTCAAACAATTCGGGATAGGTTATCAAACAGTATCGCCAATCGCTTTGCGGGATCTGTTTGATATGCCCGTCAATAACAGTTTGAAGATCTTTTTTCAGAACACCCGTGAGCTTTAACTCGTCAAGGAACACGGTCGTGACCTCGCGGCATCTTGAAAATAGCTCTTTCAAACTTATGCAGCCGCGCTCGTCGTTATGGTCGGAGCAAAGCGTTCTGTAGCTGCTCGCTTCGAGCGTGAAGTCGCCCAAAGAAAGCAGCGCCCTTCGCAGCAATATGCCGTTTTCCCAACGTTTTTCCGAAGGCTTGTGATCTCCGAAGACCGCTTCTATTTTCTCCCAATAATATTTGAACCGAGCGAGATCATATCCGTAAGGCACGTTTTTGTCCTGTGCCAAATACAGCCCCGCTCTTATTTGCCCCTCGAAGAACGGCAGTTCTTCCGCGCTGAGTATTGCCAATTCAAATTCACCGTTTGGAGAGCCGTTTTCTCCGCGTTCCGAAAGGATGATATGCGCTTTTATTTTTTCTTCTTTCAGCTGCTCCGTATTGAATTGTCCGATCTCCCCGACAAACCGCAAAACGTTTGTCAGATGCTTTGGATCTTTGGCGAAGTTCGTTATGCCGAGCGCGATATTAAGCGCCGTTTCGTAATTATCTATGGTCGTGTTTCGAGCGAGATTTCCGAAGACTCTCAGCCAATCGTCCAACTCTATAGGATCGGACGTATCCGCGCGTTTTTGCAAAAATGCCGAGACTATATGGAAATTCACGCGCTCGGCGGCAGTTGGATCATTAAGCGCGTTCAATACGAGTTTGGCGGCTTTTGAATCCCGATCATCACATAAATAATTCAGCAAATTATAAACCGCCGTGAATACCTCTGCGGGAATTTTATCGTAATCCAGCGTTTGCACCCAGTTCGCGTCGTTATACGAGATAAGACCGTGGTTGAACAGCATTATCCGAAAGAAATTGTAATACTCCGTCTCGTAGTTATCATATTTTCTCCGCTGCCAGAACAGGTCTGTCCATGCTCCGTCGAATTTGCTTTCAAAGTCCGCGAGATCCGAGCTTTCGGGCAGCTCCTTTATTCTCCCGAGCAGCTTCGCCTTGAACATCTCGAGCTGCGTCAGAGGCTTTCCGCGAGCGTTCAGCTTTATGTATAGCTCATCTCCCGAGCCTAAGTTCTTTATGTTCAGAAAGTTGAACGTGATAGGCGGCTCACCGCTTTGGAGACGCTCGGCAAGATCGTCCGTATCCGCAAACATTGCCGCAATATCGTCAAGCATAACCAATGCCGAACGGATAGTCGGGTCGTATTTATAGCTTGCGGCAAAATCGCTCGAATCGATAATAATATCTGACGGCTTGGGATATTCCGCGCTCGTGTTGAATATCTCGCTTCGCTTTGCTATTATCTCCTCAAAAAAACTGCGGGAGGTCGCCCTTGTTTCGTATGTGAATTTTTTCAGCGCTCCCGTCTTGCTGTCATCGTCCCTGAAAGCGTAAAGATAGAGCAGGAAAAGCGTTGTCAGCCGCTGCTGTCCGTCAATTGGGATGAACTTCCCGCCCTCGGCGCTTCCGTAAACAAAGTTGAGATCAAGCGGCGGCGTTTCTTTCAGCACGGCTTTTTTTATATCGCAAAGCAGCGTTTTTCTGATAACATCGGTCCGCGCGTTTCTGCGTCCCTGCGCGTAGTCGCGCTGTATGATCGGTATCTCAACATCGTACTGCTCCAAAAGCTCCGGTAACGTCATAGCGTGTCCTCCCCCTTTTTCGTGTTTATCCAACTGCCGCCGAACAGATCTTCCAGAGCGCTTTTCATCTTTTCGATATAGGCGGCTTTGTCGTCCTCGCTCCACAGATCAAAGTCCGATACCTCTTCGGAATAATACTTTAGAAATACGTTTTTGGTGCAGATCGGGATAAACTTCCCTGCCCTTTCGCGCGCAATGATCACTTTTCGCTTTTCGGAAAACGGCGCGTCTTTATAGGAACGGTTGACGTCCGCGTTCAGCAGCGTGAGGTTTTTGAGCATATCATCGGGGTCATCGGCATCGTCCGCGGTAGCGTGAATGTGCTCGATATCCCACTTCTCCTTTTTGAAAATATCGAACGGAAAACGCGTCTGCCTGTCACTTTCACAAACAAGCACGGCTATGTTGAACAACAAAAGCACACGGCGGATCTGCTTGCTGTCTTTACCGAAGATCAGCGTGTCAATGTTTTGGGGGAATTTCTTATCCCCGGGGAATTCGTTCTTTATCTCATCGATAAGATCTGTCAGGGCTCGCTTCTTGCCGCTTTTCCCGATCAGCTTTTGTATCTCCGATATCCTTTTGCCCTGCGCCAGCAGATAACCGATCAAGTGGTACAGATCAAAGTCCTCGTACCAGCTTCTGAGCATTTCGTATTTTTTCTCGGCGTCTTTCCATATCTCCATAACACCTTTTCCGTGAGCTCCACTTTGCTTCAAAACGCTGTTCAGAACCAAGAACGAAAAATGCGGCTGACTTTCCTGAATATCCAACGCAAAATCTGTTTTGTATTCCGCGGCGAGCAGATCGAAGATCAGATCTATGCGAGTTTCAAAAATACGGTTCCCGGTGTTCTTGAGGAAATACCAGAGCGAGTCGTTGTTCAGCTCGCGCTCTATCCTCTCCCATGACACGGATATCTCGGTCTGACGTTTGTCGGCTTCATTCGCGTCAAAGTTATCCCTGTTAAGCAATAAAGCCTTGATAAGCTCCGAATCGGTCAAAGGTATCTTTCCCGCGTTCACTTTGGAGAACATCTCTATCGGATCGGAATTTTGAGGCAGCTCATACCAGATCACAAAAACGTTGTTTATCATTTTATCATACAAACGGTTTCTTACGTTAGACGCGGTGCCCTCGCCAATTTCGACTTTATCGCTTATCCACTTCTTGATCGCTTTATAAACGCTGCCCATAAAGTGGTAGTCTATATTGCTCTCATCGTCACAGGTCTTCTCGGAAAGACCGTTTAAAAACGCCGCGCTGTCCCTGCGCGTTTCATATTCTATCGAAAAAAGCGGCTTCTCCTCGTCGTCCTTTTCCTGAATGATCCTCATAAAGATAAACAAAGTCGTCAGGCGCTGCTGTCCGTCCACGACCTCAAAGCTATCTCCCTGCCGCCTGACAATAAGCGGCTGCAGGCAATATTCGAGAGCGCCGTTTTGCGTATCGAATTCCCAGATATCGTCCAGAAGCGCGCGAACCTCAAATTCGGTCCACCTGTATCCGCGCTGATAGGACGGTACAAAGAACTTTTCCTTATCCCTCAGCGAAAGGATCTTCAAAGTGACGATCTTCTCATTTTCATTGACCGGCATTTTAATTTCTCCTCCACATTTTTGTTTGCAGAAAAACCTCATTTGAATTATTATAGCACTTTTGACAAAAAAAGTCAAGCAGTCCGAGAGCCGAGCAGAAATGCTTTCCAAACGTCAATATATTAACTCGCAAACTATTTACACCGCATTTGTCATTTCATTTTTTTAAGATCCGATGGTATTTTTAATTTAAATGGTGTATAATATGCTTGTGATTGATTTTTCACCGTAAGTAAATTATATCACAAAAAAGCTGCGATCCAACTGATTTGCGTTGAATTGCAGCGCTTTTTTTCAAAGCTATTACAGCCTGTTATTGAATAATAAAGTTTTCATATTTTCTTAAAATTGATAATATAAACTATTATGGAGGAAATTACTATGTCATCGCTTGCAAAAAAAATAACCGATTACAAAAAATATCTGATCGAACAGGAGCGAAGCTCTTATACGATCTCAAAATATATTCATGACATACGGTTTTTTATTGAGTTTGCGGGAAAACGAACGCTGAATAAGGAACTGATCATCGATCTCAAGCTGTATTTGGGAGAACATTATGCCGCCTCAAGCGCAAATTCCATGCTCGCCGCCGTCAACGGATTGCTTAAGTTTATCGGTCGTGCCGATCTTAGGGTCAAGCCTTTTAAAATACAGCGTACCCTGTTCGTTCCCAAAGAAAAAGAGCTTTGCCGTGATGAATATATGCGGCTTATCGAAGCCGCAAGGCAGCAGAAAAAGGAAAGATTGATGCTGATCGTGGAAACGATATGCGCTACGGGGATACGGGTCTCCGAGCTGAAATTTATTACGGCGGGATCGGTCGAGACCGGGCGCGCGGAGATCAAGTGCAAGGGCAAGCTTCGCACGGTCTTTCTTCCGCCAAAGCTTTGCGAACTCCTGAAAAAATATATCCAAAAACAAAAAATCACCGCCGGAGCGGTGTTTATTACAAGAAGCGGAAAACATTTAGACCGCTCCAACATATGGCGGGAAATGAAAAAGCTATCCGCTTTAACCTCGGTTTCCCCCAAAAAAGTTTTTCCTCATAATTTACAGCACTTGTTTGCGAGAACCTACTATTCTATCGAAAAAGATCTGTCGCGTCTTGCCGATATTCTCGGTCATTCCAGCGTAAACACGACACGCATCTACACGATCGAGAGCGGTCAAACGCACGCACGCCAAATCGAACGGCTCAACCTCATAATTACAACATAATGTCGATTATGTTGTATTATCCTCAAATAACTTTTCAATACATATATTCTATCACAAAAAAGCTATTCTGTCAAGAGTTTTTTCACTGTCTGTTTTAACAAAAAATAAAATCATATTTTGTATTATTTCACATTTTATCACCTTACCCGGCTATTAAAATATCTTGAAATACAACATAATCGACATTATGTTGTATTGATCTCAAGCGAGGGTATTATGGATAAAAATCAGCCTATCCCCTATTGCGGATCATTCGAGCATATATCGGATATCTGCCGTATAATTCGTCTGTGCTTCGGGGAGAATTCGGGCGATCCCGCCGATCCGATGAATGAGCTGGATCTATTGAGAAAGCGCGAGGATCTGACCTCCGAAACCGTCTTGCCGACAGTCATTGTTCGCGAGAAATTCGCGCTTTCGGGGTTTGAATATTTCTGTATTATGCTCGGTATTTCCTATGCCTTGGAGGGCAGCGGACAAGCTCCGGAATTTGCCGCGGCGATCTCCCGATATCCGTTCGCCGAAAGCGAAAATGTGTATTTATCCCTGCTTGCGGGAGGACCGCTTCAATATCTGCTGGATATGGAGGAAGGCTGCGGGATCGCAAGAAAATTTCGGCTAAAAAGCTTTTTATTCAATTTTATTATCGGAAACGCCGTCCATCCGAACATATATTTTAATTTTTATTCGGACAAGTTCCCCATACTTTATGACGATCTTTACGAATTCGGCATTGAAAATATATCGTCAGGCGAACAGCTCTGCCTTGTCTTAAACGGCAAAACGGGAGGCGGAAGGCGCACCCTTGCCGCGCAGATCTGCGGTTCGTTTGAAATGAATACGGCGGAGGTCTTCGCCGATGACATAAAAGATATCGATGAGTTCGCGGAGGATCTGACGGGAATGTGTATATTGACCGACAGCGTTCCCGTTGTGATCGCCGGAGAAGAGCCGAAAGACGCTCTCATTCTTGCGAAAAAGCTGCCCGATCTGCTGCCGATGATCTTTATCTGTACAAACTCCGCGGAAAAACGGATAAGCCTTCGCGGCAGAGACTGCTTCTATCTGAATGTGCCGACATCGGACAGATCCGCGCTTTTAAAGGCGTGGGAATATTATCTCGCCGATACCGATATAGATCCGCGCTTTTTCGCGGAGCGTTACCGCCTGACAGTCGGGGATATCGCGGAGGTTTGCAATAAGCATCGCACCGGTAATGTTGATGTTAAGGACTTGATGAACGGGATATCGTCGTTGAACAGCGAAAGCCCCATTTGCAGACTGATACACCCAATGTTCCGCCTTGAGGATCTGGTCGCTCAGGACTATATAATTGAAACACTCAAGCGTATCATCGGAACTTATGAAGCCTTTCCGCGCCTTATGGAACGATACGGCTTTGATAAGCTGTTCCCTTACGGGAGAGGTCTCGGAGTGCTGTTCTACGGAGCTTCGGGAACGGGAAAAACCATGTCCGCCTACATTCTCGCGGCGGAGCTGGGGCTTGATGTTATGCGGGCGGATCTCAGCCGCATCGAGGACAAATATATTGGCGAGACCGAAAAGCGAATTTCCGAGATCTTTGAAAAAGCGGAGGAGAATAACTGTCTGCTGTTCTTTGACGAGGCGGACTCGCTGTTCGCGAAGCGCACGGACGTTTCAAATTCCCATGACCGCCACGCCAACTCGCAGACCGCTCATCTGCTTCAAAAGATGGAAGAGTACAGCGGAATAGTCGTGCTTGCGACCAATCTTGAAGAAAATATAGATCCCGCGTTTAAAAGGCGGCTGCATTTTACCTTGGAATTCCTAAAGCCCGACGCGGCGGCACGAATGGAGCTTTGGCGCAGGTTTATTCCCGAGACTCTGCCGCGGGGAGATATCGATCTTGATTTCCTCGCGAATTCTTTCGAGCTTACTCCGGCAGAGATAAAATGGGCGGCGCTTTCCGCCGCCGTGATCGCGGAAGGATCTCAGATCTCGACGCGGCATATCATCTCCGCTTTGAAATACGAGTATGAAAAAATGGGTATCTCATTCCCAAATATCGGTTATAAACAAATAAACTTAGGAGGGTGATCTTCTTGGATATGTATGCGGAAAGAACCGAAAAAAACGCTTCCCAAAAGGATAAAACGGGGATCCCCCGCAGAATGAAAGCGGGCTTTGAGCGTTCGAGCGGGTTTTCGTTCAATGACGTAAAAGTGCATTACAATTCGGACAAGCCCGCGCAGCTCCGCGCTCATGCCTATACGCAGGGAAACGATGTATACGTCGCCCCGGGGCAGGAGAAGCATCTCCCTCATGAGCTTGGACACGTGGTCCAGCAAAAACGCGATACGGTAAGACCCACGGAAACAATAGGCGGTCTGCCGCTGAATGACGATAAGAATTTGGAGAACGGCGCGGATATGATTGCGGCAAAGGCGGAAAGCGTCGATATCAGCAAAGAGCAGCCTATTCAGGGAAAATTAAAGGATGAGTGCGCAGTACAAAGAAATGCCGTCAATACCGATGAAGGCTACAACGCATGGGCAGGGTTCGGTTCGACATTTGTGGGTATGCTGGGCGTGGCAGGCGGTATAGGGAGCTTTCTGTATACAAAAAGCAACGAACGCAAGCACAGATATATCGAGGAAGTTGAAAAATATGCCGACGCGGCTTGCGAAGCGAGAGAAGAACAGATAGCCGCCAAGTCGATCGCTTCCGATAATAATGTTGACGCTGCGGAAAAAGCTAAAGCGCAAGCCGAATGTGAAAAGCTCAAAAACAAAATAGCGAGAAATTATAACGCGGCAATGGACAAAGCTGCCGCCTGCGGAGCGTTTGATGAAAAAAGGTGGTATGAAAAAGCGTATGATAAGGTCTCTTCGCCGTTCAAGAAAGAACACATTGTACGAGATGGCGGAGCCGTGGACGCTCAAGGTCGTCAAAACGGAGATGACGCATTGATTGGAAAAGTGGAGAATCAAAATATCAAGAACGCGCTCTTAAGGGCAAAGCGTGCTTATGATGAGAGCAACGGCAACGGGAATCGGCGGCGGAGACGGCGGCGAAGACGGCAGCAACAGGATCCGCAGGAGTAATAGATCTTATTATTTCGGCAGCAGTCATGTGTGAGATCACCTCACCATAAACGAAAAAACTGAAACGGAGAAGATAGATGATCACCCCGGAAAACGCCCTGATAACCCTATTTTCGCGTTCTCTGTCCGATCTGCCCCCCGGAGCCGGACGCGTCGGGATATGCAGCCCCGACGACCCTCGGGATCTTATGCTGGGATTGTATCTCTACAGCATACGCCCCTGCTATGATATCACGCCTCAGCCGCTTATACAAAAGGGCAGCGGCTTTCGCGAGCAGGCTCCGCGTTTCCTGACGCTTTACTATCTTATGACCGCGTACAGCAAAGCGGAGGACGCGCACAGAACCCGGGAGGAGCATAATATTCTCTTCCGAGCCGTTGAAGCACTGCTCAACACCCCCGTGCTGACCGAGCGCGAATTGGGCGGCAGACCCGGAGCGTATATTGACAAGCTCCAACTGAAAATGTTGGATCTCACTTCGGAAGAAATGGCAAATATCCAAAGCAGCCGCGGCGGCACATACAGGCTTTCCGTCGGATTTTGCGTAACGCCCGTCGAAGTCTCGGCGCTTGCGGGCGAAGCGGTCTCGGGAACGTCCGCGGCGGATATTCAAGCTTTGCAGAAGCCTCAAGGGAGGGAATCGTGAAGATCTCGCTTATAATTCAGTGCATCGATACGTTCGGGTTCGTTCCAGCGGAGGACAAGCTGCGCTTCTACGCCGACGGAAAGCGATTTTATCCCGTGCGGAAGAGCGGATGCTTTTACATAGCCGCGAAGGAACTGCCCGATGAGTTTGTTCTTGCGGTAAGATCTGATATATATTATGACCGCGAATACATCGCAAGTCCCGAAGCGGGGATAATTCGAATAAATTTGCTGCGAAAGGCTCTGCCGCCGAGAAAAGCGGCTGTATGGCTTGATAATAAGTCATACGGAACAGCGGCTCTTGAATACGGATACTTTTATCTCGCAAAGCCTGTCAAAGCGGGAGATGAACATATCACCGCGGAGGATCCTTATCGGTTTTGTCTCGAGGGAAGAAGCTTTCTTCTGTTGGACACCGATTCGGGCGCGGAGGAATTTATCGTTCTTGAAAGAGCTGAAAACGCTCTGATGACCGAATACGCCGTGAAAAAGATCAATAGCGGTCACAGCGCGGAACACTCCGTACTGCTGCCCGCGTTTGAACTGTATGTCAAGGCGAATATTCCATTGGAAAAGCCGATTTCCGATGCGGCGGCGATCAGGCTTTACGATGAACATGGCAAAAACGCCGTCAGGATCAAGGTCGGCGCTTTATAATAAAACGGGGCGTGTTCGCCTTACCGCTCGACGCCCGTCCTTCAAGCAAAGCGAACACACGCTAAAAAAGAGGAGGAAAACATATGCCGGAATATTTATCACCCGGAGTATACGTTGAAGAATTTGAGTCGGGTTCCAAACCGATGGAGGGAGTCGGCACCAGCACGGCGGGATTTATCGGTCTCAGTGTAAAGGGACCCGACAAGGGTACTCCGCAGCTCGTTACCAATTTCTCGGATTTCAGGCGAAAATACGGCGGTTATCTGCCGCAGGCGGAATTTGAGGATTATCGTTTCCTGTCATACGCCGTGGAGCATTTTTTCATCAACGGCGGAACAAGGGCTTTTATTATGCGAGTTACGCCGCCCGACGCGAAACGCGCTCAAAGCGTTTCGGAGCAGAATATTCTCAGCTTCACCGCGAAGGATCCCGGGAAATGGGGAAATTTTATCAGAGTTATCATTACCCCGTCGTCAAAGGCAAAAACACAGATACTAAGCGCCGAGGAATTGGTTCAGGGAACGGTATACAAGGTCAAAAACGCCGCGGGCTTTCAGACGGGCGATATCGCCGCGTTCTCCGACGGAAATGAGATACAGTACAATAAGATCTCTTCTGTGCAGGAGAATATGCTGAGTTTTACGGATGCTTTTAACGGCGACGTGACCGACACGGGCATCCTGCCGTCAAAGGTGATCTATACCTGCAAATTCAACGTTGAGATCAAGTATGAGGATACCGTGGAATTGTACGAAAACGCGAGCCTTAATCCGCGTTCGCCGACCTTCATAAAGAACAAAATGGCGAAGTCGGAGCTTCTGGACGTGAGCGTAAATATTCCCGAAGAGGAAACGCCGTGCTCAACATTCGAGCTCATCGCGGGAAAGGATAAGGACATACTTGTTATAGGCATGGACGGCGGCTCCGACGGCACAAAGGACGCTTTGAGCGCGGCGGATTTTATCGGAACGGACAACGGTCCCGGAAAACGCACGGGCATCCAAAGCTTCATCGATAACGACGTTGTGAGCATAATCGCCGTTCCGGGCGTTACGGATCCGAATGTGCAGCTAAGTCTTGTCGCTCACTGCGAGGGACTCGCAAGCCGTTTCGCCGTGCTGGATCTTCCGCGCGAAAGTCAAAAGATAGACGACGTTGTCGCTCACAGAAATATCTTCGATTCAAGCTACGCGGCTTTGTATCACCCGTGGATCGAGATCTTCGACCCGCTCGCGAAGAAGAACACAGCCATCCCGCCGTCGGGCACGGTGGCGGGTATCTTCGCCAGAAGCGACAATTCCAGAGGCGTACATAAGGCTCCCGCAAACGAAACGATACGCGCTTGCGTCGGGCTCGATTGTATGTACAACAAGGGCGAGCAGGACATATTAAATCCCAAGGGCGTAAATCTTATACGCTCCTTCCCCGGTCAAGGGATAAGGGTATGGGGCGCGAGAACGGTAAGCTCCAACCCCTCGTGGAAATATGTCAACGTAAGACGCTTGTTTATTTACCTTGAGGAATCCATAAAGGCGAACACAAATTGGGTCGTTTTCGAGCCGAATGACGAGCTTCTGTGGGTGCGCGTGAAACGAACGATCGACGTATTCCTCAACACGGTATGGAGAAGCGGAGCGCTCGCGGGCGGCTCCCCCGCCGAGGCGTTTTTCGTAAACGTCGGCAGAGAGACCATGACGCAGGACGACATAAACAACGGACGACTTATTTGTGTTATCGGAGTCGCTCCCGTAAAGCCCGCGGAATTTGTGATCTTCCGCATCACTCAAAGAACTTCTTCGGAAGAATGATAATAGGAGGAAAATATGGCTGATATTGTTTATCCGTACACCAAATTTCGGTATCGCCTCGAGATAGACGGTCTGAACGCGGGCGGTTTCAGCGAAGTCACGGGATTTGACGCTTCGATCGACGTCGTTGAATACCGCGAGGGAGATATGGTGCCTACGCCGATGAAGGTGCAGGGACTCAGAAAATACGGGAATGTTACCCTTAAATGGGGGCTTACCTCATCTACCGTTCTTTATGATTGGCTTATGGAGGGCGTAAACGGTCCCGTAAGCCGCAAGACCGTGACCATTACCGCGATAGACGAATCCGCCGCCGACTGCGCTTCGTGGCAGATCATAAACGCGTGGCCGTGCAAATATACCGTTCCCGATTTTAACGCTGCTTCCTCCGAGATCGCCATTGAAACTCTCGAGCTCGCGCACGAGGGAATGACGAGAACGATGTGATCGCGGCGATGAAAGGAAAGTCAAATGCTATTACAAACAGAATATGAATTCGAGCTGCCCTACGGATATGCCGATGAGAGCGGGACTCTTCACAAACGCGGCATAATGCGGCTTGCCTGCGCCGCCGATGAGATACTGCCGATGGGCGACATAAAGGTGCAGCAAAATTCCGCTTATCTTACGATCATCATCTTATCACGGGTGATCACAAAGCTCGGCACGCTTCCGCAGGTAAACACCAAGGTAATCGAAAAGCTGTACACGGCGGATCTAAGTTATCTTCAAGATCTGTATCAGAGGATAAACCAAAGCGAAGCGCCGGTTTATAAGGCTGTCTGCCCCAAGTGCGGCGAGGAAGCGGAGTTCCCCATAAATTTTTTTCTGCGGGACGAATGACCCGCACGCCTGTTGAACAGCTATACAAAGAGGCGGCGTTTATAGCGTATTATTTTCATTGGCAGCCCGACGAGATACTTTTGATGCCGCACCGTGTGAGACACCAATGGTGCGGCTGCATCTCCGACATTCACGCGGAGCTTTCTTCCGACGGGAAAGAGAATTTTTTTGAGATAAGGTGATCGAAGTGCATAAGCTTTTGAACGTTTATTCCTTTTTGGTAACGATCGGTCCGCTTAACGCGGGATTTCAGAAGATCTCGGGAATAGGCGGAAGCGTTGAGCCCGAATATATTTACGAGGGCGGACAGCTGTACCCCTACCCCGTCGTCGGCTCCAAAAACAAAGCGGGCAGGATCACCTTCGAGAAGGGACACGGCTACTTTAATCCCTTTATCGGGAACGACGGCTTCAAGGCAGGTACGATCATATCTCAGCCGTGCAGCATCATCATAAAGGATAAAAGCAATAAGCCGCTGAGGATCTTTGCTTTTGATTCGGGACTTATCGTTTCGTGGGAGATATCCGAACTGGATGCTCAAAACGGAGGGGTTTTGATCGACAAAGCCGTTATTGAGCACAGCGGGATATACGAGCTATGAAGCAGCTCGGTATTACGGCTCCGCTGAAAATAAGCGCGGCGGCTTTGAGAAAAAATATCCGCAAAGACCGCGGCGGCAGATATCAGACCGCGCCTGTGCTGTCTTCCCCGAAAATGCTCTATCTCGTTCCCGAGGCAACCGGCGAACTGTCGGATATGGGAAAAAGGAGCATCAATGTTACGCTTCGCAGATCGGAGGCTATCTATCGTCTTGCAGCATATTTCAGGAATTTCAGCGCCTATAACGCAAGCGGAAGGATCCGAAAGCTAAACTATTTATCCGACAGCCTTTTCAGATCCTACACCTACCTAAATCGGCTCACCCAAGCGCTGTGGAGCATCTATAAAAGCAATAACCTGCAGCTGAGCCAAAGCCTGCTCGCGCTGATACGTACTATCAACAAAAAGAACGGAACGGAGCTTGACACATACTTTGAAGGATCGCTGAAGATAGTTCGGCTTCAAAGGAAGATGATGACCGCCCTGAAAAGCATCGATCATTCTATGTTCGCGCAATTACATTCGGGGTATGAAAACTCATCGGTCGTGAAGATCGGAAAGCAAGAGATATATCGAAGGAGCGATCTCTTCAAACACAGCTATGAAAAAACCGCTTCGATGTTTTCGCATATCACCGAGGATCTTTATTCCATGACTCCGCTTCTTATGCGCATCTACGAGGGAATAGAAACGGGAGTATATCTTTACAGCGCCGACACCTATCAAAACGCGAAAACGCTCAGGCGGCTGACAAATTCCCTGTGGAAGGTTTATCTCGGGCAGAATATGGAGCTTTCCCGAAGCTTTTCAAGACTTATAACACGTGTTCATGAGGAAAATAAAAGCATTGAGTTAAGAAGCGCGGAATATAATATGTTTTCCGACAGCCGCTCGCTGAAAAATCTTGTGAGCGCGTTAAGAAAAGCTTTTTCGGGAAGCAATCTCGAGCTCCGAAGCAGTATGATAAGTCTGTTCAGCGATATCCACAAGGCGGGGAACAGAAAAAACATCGCCCTAAACAAGCATTACGACCTCAGATCCGCCGTCGTATTTTTCCCGATCCACAGAGAAGTGATCCCCGAAAACGGTCACATTCGGCTCGAACACAGGACGACCACGCACACGAGCCGCCCCGCGCAGGCGGACGATCTCAGCCGTTTAGAGCGCGAGGTAAAAACAAAGCTCGGCAAGCTTGAAGCCGCGTCGGTCTCGGCATCGCGCGCGGACAATACCGAGAACATCGTAAGAGAAGTGCTCGAAAAAGTCAACCGAAAACAGCAGCTTGACTGGAGAATGGAAAAGCTGCAAAGAGGGATATTTTAATGGAAAAAGCCAAGATCATAATTTACGGCGAAAACGGCGCTCAGAATACGATACCTGTGCTGTTCAATCCCGAAGAATATAATATTTCCCGCAGCGTAAATTACGCAAAGCTGGAAATCCCCGGCACGGACAGTCCGATAATGCAGTTCATAAACGGCGGCGAGAACACGCTCGATCTGACGCTGCATTTCGATACTCAAAACGATCATATCCGCAAGACCTCCGACGACGTAAGGGACTACATAAAACCCATTATGAGCGCTTTATGGATCGACGGAAAGCTTCACGCTCCTCCAAAGGCGGCGTTCAGCTGGGGCGGCTGCTTTTTTAAGGGTATCATAACCGACGCGAAGCAGAGCTTCACGATGTTTCTGCCGAGCGGGATCCCCGTAAGGGCGCGATTGGAGCTTACCATTAAAAGCAATGAGGATACGGCAGCCGCTGGGAAAGGTTCTCCTGACGGTTCTCAGGACCGCGCCAAAGCCCGCCGCGTCGAGAAGGGCGCTCAGCTTTGGCAGATCGCCGCCGCCGAATACGGAGACCCGAAATATTGGAGGATCATCGCGGACTTCAATAAGATATACAATCCGAGAAAGCTGCCGCGCGGAAAGCTTTTACAGCTGCCGCCATTTAAAGAGCTATGAAAGAATTGATGAATTCGGACACATTCAGCTACTCCGAGCTTAAGGCTAAATACGGCGGTTTCCGCGATCCTTGCTGTGCCGTCAAGGCGGGCGGGACGGACATACAAACGCTTGGGCTGTTCGTTTCCGAAATGGAAATACGTCAGACCATAAAAAACAAGGCGGGAACGTGTACATTTTTGATAAGCAACGGCTGCGACGCGGCTTCGGGCGGCTTCAAGGACGAGATCGCCGACAATTTCCCGCTGGGACAAACCATTGAAGCTGGGATCGGGTATAAAACTCCTGTTTATATGTTCAAGGGCTTTGTGACGGATATCAGCTTTACATTCGAGAGCGGGAGCCCTCCCGGTGCGCGGATCACCTGCAGCGACATACGTTCGCTGATGATGCAGGGGAACCTGAACGCGATGCCGCCCGTTGCGAGCTTTCCGCTGATGATCCCGCTGATAATGCTTATGTACACCTCTATTCTGAA
>CAYPWI010000010.1:0-16817 GCA_964414395.1 uncultured Ruminococcus sp. | reverse complement strand
GTACTACAAAATGGACTTGCCACAATGTAGGTCGTATCCTGCAAAACGCAACTTATAAGGGATATATCGGCTACAACAAGTCGTACAGCAATAATTACCTTGAACAGAAGCGTATTCATAATCTTGACAGAGATACCTATGAATATGTTAAGGGTGATTTTGAGCCGATTATTACCGAAAAACAATGGGACAGATGTCAGGCTATTCTCAAAGAGAAGCGTAAAACCACACTCGTTGAGAACGGCGAAGAAAAGAAAAAGAGCAACCGCACTTCCAGAGACATTTGGGTAAAGAAGTTACGCTGCTCTTGTGGTTCATCTTTCAGGAAAAACCGTTATCACAAAAACAAAGACGGTGTTGTGTCATACAACTACGTCTGCTACAATCAGGTGAATAACGGTAAGGCTTCTCAGCGTGAGAAGATGGGACTTGAAACAGACGGATACTGTAACGAACATTCCGTTACAGATTGGAAAATGGAAATGATGGCAAAATACTTCCTTAATGAAGCTTGGAAAAATCGTAAAGAGGATTTGATGATTGCCCTTGAATACATTAAGAAGTATTATACCGACGCAACACGAAACAATACTCAGCACAGCGAATTGTTCCTTGACGCTCAGATTGACAAGGCTGAAAGGAAGCTGAAAAATCTTATTGACCTTTTTACTGACGGTCAGATTAGTAAGGAAGAATTTGCTGAGTTTAAAGCAACCTATTCTGCAGACTTGCAGAAGTTCAAGGACGAAAAAGCAAGATGTGGAGAACAGCAGGAACTCTTTGAAAGCTGTATGTGTGATATGACAGCAGTTTCGCAGGCTCTCGCAGGAATGGTGGATATGAGTTCACCTGAATACACTTCCGACCTCTTTAACGAAATCGTAAATTCCATATTGGTTGAAAATAACCGCTTTATATGGAATTTCAGCTATAATAAAAACGCCAACACAGGTATGAATATCAGCGTTGACGGAACCAAGAGATGCCCTGTAATTTCGATTGACGGCGAAATTATGGGGACTCCTTCGGGAGTCCCCGATTTTTTACATATATCAGAGGATAATTCTTTGAATTTACCTGCGGAAATTCGCAATAATCCGCTGTTTGCCAAAAACTTATCCCTAATACTCCACCTGCACAGGCGGCTATAGCGGACGAGAAGTAATTCCGTTTTTTCAATGCAATAAGAGAAGCGCCCTCGGTTTTCGGGGGTGCTTTTTTTCTTTCCCATATTGACGTTCCCCTCAAAATATGCTATAATATTATATAGCGTTTATTTCAAAAAACAAAAAGGAACGGTATTATTATGGATCACGATCTGAAAAACAAAATCCACAATTGCTTCTGGAACGGCACTGCCGAGGACGCGTGCAGGATCGTCGAGGAAAACCTCTCCGATATCGACTTCGACGACGAAGACGACGTTGAGAAGCTGATCGACCTATGCACGAACGCGCTTGACAAGCCGGAAAATGTAAAGTTCCTCGAATTCCTGATCTCCAAGGGATTTGATGTGAACTTCAAGCTGCTCCGCAAGGAATGTCTCGTGCTGAAATGCGCCGAGCGCTTTATCCCGCCCGAGGTCTTCAAGGAGCTGGAGCGCCTGGGCTGCGATATGTACTCCGAAACCTCGGACGGCGACAATATCCTGCTGCGCTGCATGGAGAGAAGCGAGGAGCTTTGCAGGTTCATCATCGAGAACTACGATCTCTCGCGGCTCGACCACGCCGACAAGTACGGACTTACGCCGCTTATGCGCGCCGCGATAAACAATAAGACCGAGCTTGTCCGTGCGCTGCTGGACAAAGGCTCCGACGCGAACACCCAAAGCTCGGGTCCCGTCGGCAATAACAGCTATTGGATAAAGACCAACGGACTGACTCCTTTGGCGCTCGCCATTCGCGGCGGCAATTTCGAGATCGCCGAAATGCTTATAAACGCGGGCGCGGATATAAAGCTCTGCGACGACGACGGCTGTCCCGAGGTATTCTCGCTGGTATATTATCCGTTCAGATTTTTCGACGGGAATACATACAATTCGCCGATCTATGAGAAGAAGTGCAAGATCGTCACGCTGCTGAAAGACGCGCTGGACACTCCCGACAAGAACGGCTGTACCGTTCTTATGGAGTCGCTGCGCTCGACACGCTCGGGAGCGAACCGCACCGAAGCGTATTCCAACGTTCCGATAACCAAGGCGATCATCGAAAACGGCGCGAACGTCAACGCCGCAGCCAACGACGGCACCACCGCGCTCCACCTCGCGGTGAGCGGTCCCGAGGACAGCATCAAGGCGCTCATAAAGGCGAACGCCGACCCCAACGCCCAAGACAAGAACGGCAATACCCCGCTCATTCTCGCGGCTAAGTGGGAGGGCGAGAAGAAAGTCCGTATGCTGCTGAGAGCGGGCGCTGACTATAACATCAAAAACAACGCGGGAGAGTCCGCCGCCGACCTTTGTGCCGCGCGCGGATTTCAAGACGCTCTGGAGCTTATGGTATGACGAACGCGGATATTTCACTGTACGGGGCGCTGTCCGTCGGAGACCTGCCCGCCGCCTATCTTCTCGGGGATTTTTCCTCACACAAGACCTACGAGGGCGACAACGCCGCCGCGGCGTTCAACAGGGGGCTGTGCCTGTTCCTCCTGGAGGAATACGAGGGCGCTTTATCGGAACTGAAACGCGCGGAACGCCTCTCGAACGGCGCACCCGAGCTTGACAGCACGGCGCGGACGCTCTTCCTCAAGGCGCTCGAAAAGTCCGGAAAAGATCTCGCGCTGAAACCGCTCGACCCGAACGCCGCGGAAGCATCCAAAAGCTTCACGAGGTATGTCCTCATAAGGACGAAGTGGCTGTCCGCGCTCTGTCTGAAAGCGCTTGGGCGGAACGGCGAATGTGCGATGCCGGCGCGCTTCCTTACACAGTATAATATAAATTTATAAAGGAGAAATAACTATGCAGCTTGACAATATGCTTTTACAGGCGTGCAAGAACAATCAGAAGGGCGTGGTGCAGACATTCCTCAAGCGCGGGGATATCAACGTCAACAAGCGCGATGAATCGGGAAACACACCGCTTATCTACGCCTGCATGAAGAATTCCCGCGATATCGTGAAGATGCTGCTCGAGGGCGGCGCGGACGCGACTCTCGAAAACCAAAAGAGCCGCGCGCCTATTCATTTCGCCGCCGAGACGGGGAATTCCGAGATCGTCAATATGCTGGTCGCCGCCGGCGCGGACGTGAATTCCACCGACAAAGAGGGCGTGACCCCGCTTATGCTTATGGCGCAGCGCGGCAAGACCGACGCGGCTTTGAAGTTCATCGAGAACAAGGACGTTGACATTTCGATCAAGGACAACACGAGCAGCACCGCCGAGGACTACGCGAGCCGCGCGGGGCTTCGCGAGCTTGTCAAGGCTCTATCCGAAGCCGGAAGCGGCGGAAATACCGATATTTACGGAAACACCACGCTCCACCACGCCTGCGCGAACGGTCAAACCGAGGTCGCCAAGGCGCTGATAGACGCGGGCGCGGACGTGAACAAGCTCAACGACAACGGCGATTCTCCGCTCGTTATCGCGGTTCGCGGCGGAAATCTCGTTATGACCGAGCTGCTCTTGAGATCGGGCGCGAAGACCGATCTCGCCGACACCGACGGCGTAACGCCGCTCCACCTCGCCGCGGACGACGGGGAGCTGTATATAGGCAGAGCGCTGACAGAAGCGGGCGCCGATGTGAATGTCAAGACCGCGTTCGGCGATACGCCGCTGATACTCGCCGCCAGAGCGGGCAAGAACGAGTTTACGGAAATGCTGATAGAAAAGGGCGCGGACGTGAACGCCGTCAACAACGAATCGCACAGCGCGCTTTACTGCGCCTCGGAGGCGGGCTTTACCGAGATCGTAGAGCAGCTGCTGATGGCGGGGGCGGAGAACTGATTGATAATGTATAATTGACAATGGATAATTGTTTGAACTATTTTGTTTTTCTCCCCGAGTGATCGGGGAGCTTTTTATTCTTAAATTACGGCAAAAGCATTGACTTTCTCCTAAATAAGTAGTATAATATTATTAAAATAGGGCAGTTTTAAGAATATAAGGTCTAATGCAAGGAGGAAACTTTATGAAATACGAGCTTTTAAAGAATTTGTACTATAAAGATCCCGTGTTATATGAAGAAGAGTATCAAAAACGCTTAAACAGCGACTGCGTTTATAAGCTTGATATCATGATAAGCGGAAACCGCGCGTTCTTCCTCAGAACGCCCGATCTGTTTGAAAAAATGATTCGGATCTATAGGAACGATGCGAAACTTTACGACCTTTATGCTGAGCTGCCGGGAGCCGCGATCAATCAATTTATTCATAAGAGCCTTATCGGCGAAATCGTCGGGACAAACGATATCGAACATATCCACAGCAGCAGGAGCGAGATCAATGAGATCCTGATAACGGGAAAAGGCACGAAAAACAGCCGTTTTGTTGATATTATCAAAAGATATAATATGCTGGGCAGAGAGAATCTCAGACTCAACAACTGCGCCGATATAAGGAAAATATATGACGATCTGTTATCGGATGAAATAGGTATGGAAAACAGATCTGATCTTCCCGACGGAGAGTTTTTCAGGCTATCGGGCGTAAATGTTCATTCGGTAACGGACAGGATTATTCACAAAGGCGTTCAGCCCGAGAGAGAAATCATCAATTATATGACAAAGGCGCTGGAGTTCCTTAATTGTGGCGATGTCGATTTTTTGTTCAGATTATCCATATTTCATTACCTTTTCGGATATATCCACCCATTTTATGACGGAAATGGCAGAATGAGCCGGTTTATCAGTTCGGCACTGCTTTATGAGAATATGCGCACGGATATTTTGGCGTTTCGCTTGTCACAAACCATAAAGGAAAGCATAAACGAATACTATAAAGCGTTCAAGGAGTGCAACGACCCCAAAAACAAAGGAGATCTTACGCCGTTCGTTCATATGTTTTTGAATATGATAGACAAAGCTATGGTCAATCTCGCGGTCTCACTTACCGAAAAGAACGATAAACTGAACTATTACAAGGAACGACTTCCAATGCTGCCCGATTTCACCGGCAAAAATATGCAGAATGTCTATTATGTTCTGCTGCAAGCGTCGTTGTTTTCCGAAAACGGCATTTCCAAAGCCGAGCTTGAGTCAGCGGCTGATAATATTTCAAGAGGTGCGCTCGACAATTGTTTCAAAAAAATTCCGGCAGAGCTGCTGAGCGTAAAAACCGTAAGCAGAACAAAATTCTACTCGCTCGATCCGGAGCGGTTTGACGAGATCATCGACAAAAAGAGCGGCGCATAATATGTTTGTGAAATTTCAAAAGCACGTCAGCATTTCGCGCTTTTGAAATTTCTTTTTTGAGTGTAAGATTTTCCTTTGAATGTCGTTTATGTTTATGAAGGCACAAATAACGCGCTATAATTTCCGGAACCGACTTCATACGAAAGGACGATCATTATGGACAACACCGCAGCTATACTCCCCGACGAACGCGCCGCAAAACCGCCTCTAAAGATCAGCGAAAGCGGAGGGATCATGGAAGACAAAGAGATAATAAAGCTGTATTACGACAGAGACGAGAAGGCTCTCTCCGAAGTCACGCGCAAGTACAAGCACTACTGCGTGTCGATAGCGGATAACATTCTCGGCGATCACGCGGACGCCGAGGAGTGCTTCAACGACGCTTTGATGAAGACCTGGGAAACGATACCGCCCAAAGACCCCGAGTATCTCTCCGCCTATCTCGCGAAGATAACACGCAACGCGGCGCTTGATAAGTACAAGGCTTCCCGCACGGAAAAGCGCGGCGGGAACAGGGTAGAGGTCGTGTTCGAGGAGATCTCGGAATTCCTCGAGAGCGGCGATAATGTAGAACTCACTGCCGAACGGAACGCCGTTCTCGAGGAGCTGGACAAGTTCCTGAAAGGGCTTCCCGAAAAGAAACGGCGAATGTTCGTCCTGCGCTACAGCTTCTGCGAGAGCGTGGGAGAGATAGCCAAGCGCTTAGGCGTGACGGAAAACTATGTCTCCGTAAACCTCAACAGGATAGGCAAAAAGCTTGCCGAACATCTGAGAAAGAGAGGCTTCTGACTATGAATAACACTACATTCTTTGAACTCATGGGTGATATAAACGACAAATACTTTGCGGAAAACTATGATGAGCCGCAGCATGCCGCACGCGTGACGGTAACGCAAAAGCGCGGCGCTAAGAAATGGATAATTCCCGTATCGATAGCCGCGGCTGCCTGCCTTGGAATAGGCATAGCCGCTCCGCATATCATAAACGCTGTAAAAGATAATTCAATCAACACCGCAGGCTCCGCGGACAGCAAAACGCTCCGCGACTGGTTGGCGTTGCCCCACCACGCCATAAACACTGCCGACGAGGGCGTTATTTTCACTCCGGCAGAAAGCTCGGACAGCGGCGTTATCCTGACGTTCGAGAGCGATGTGGCAAATGATATCTTCGCGGTGGACGACTGCACGGTAAAGTATGCGGGCTATGCCAACGCGCCCTATCTCGGGTATGTGGTGTTGGTTCAGTTCGACAACGGGCTTTGGGGGCTCTACCGCAATTCCTATAAATGCGATGATGATTACGACACCGAGATATCCGTCAAGGCGGGCGATAAGCTTAAGGCAGGCGACAGGATAGGCACTATGTACCCGGGAGATTTCAAGCTGCTTATAAGCGCGGAAGAACCTTCTGCCGAACTTTTCACGCCGAAATACCCCGAGCTTGCCGAGTGGGAAAAGCAACACACCACCCTGCCTGTCGAATTCCACAGTCTATGGGGCACAGAAGAAAAGCCCGAATTTCTCACGGAAAACCTCGGTTACAGAGGCTTCTATCAGCGCTTTTACTCCATCGACACGGAAAAGCCCGTTTACGCTGTGGCGGACGGCACGGTCTACACCATTGACGACTATGTTGATGAATATGATGAGGAAATAAAGGCAAAGACCGTTGTGATCAAGCTTGATACCGACTTTGAAACACCGCTCTACGCATTTTACAATTATCTCGAATACGACAGCCTGACCGTCAAGGACGGCGACACCGTAAAAGAGGGTGATGTTATAGGGAACGCCTTTTCTCACCCTATGGGCACTCCCCCGGGGCTGAATGTTACGATCAGCACCACGCCCTATATTCCCGATGTTGACAACGACGGGTACATTATACCGCAGCGTGAGACGATCCTGCTCGGCAACTGGCTCTCTCAGCCGCACCATTCCATTTACACCAATGAGGACAATGTGACCTTAACGCCCGAGGAGCTTTCATACGATCTCGCGGAATTCACTATCCCAGTGGAGGGTCACGGCTCGCGCGATGTATACGCCATTGCCGACTGCACCGTGACGTATGTGGGCTACGCGAACGCGCCCTATCTCGGCAAGGTCGTTGTAGTGGACTTCGGCAACGGGCTTTACGGTATGTACCGCAACCCCTACAAGGCGGACGATTACGGTTCCTCAAAGATCACCGTCAGCGAGGGCGACACGCTTAAAGCGGGCGACAAGATAGGCAGCTTCTGCCCCGACGGATTCAAGCTGGTGATAGGCAGAGGGGAGTTCTACAAGAAGCTTATCAGACCGCAATACCCCGATCTGGAAAAGTGGGAATCGTTCGTGTTCACCGATCCCATAGAACCCGACGGCGTGCTCAATCCCAAGCGCGATAAACTTGCCGATAATCTGGGCTACCGCGGCTGGTACAGAGATTTCTGGTATATCCAAGATAACGAACCGGTCTATGCCATAGCGGACGGCTCTATCTACTCGATCTCCGACAATAACGGACGGTCAAAGTCTGTTGTCATAAAGCTCAGAACCATTCTTGACAACCCCGTCTACGCGATCTACGAGGATCTTGACTCCAACGAATTCACACTGAATGTCGGCGATAAGGTTGAAATGGGCGATGTTATCGGAACGGCTTACGAAAACCCGGGCGCCGCGCCCGTGGGAATGTTCCTCACCATAAGCGGAACGCCTTATATCCCCGAAATGGACGAGGACGGGAATATTATAACTTCCGTCAATCCCGATACGGTCTCGCTCGATGACTGGCTCTCTCAGACGCACCACGCCATTGACAGCGAAGAAAACGGCGTGACCCTTACCCCGGCAGAGACCGCTGACGATTCCGCGGTGTTCAAAATTCACGCCAAAACCTTTACGGACATTTACGCCGCTGACGACTGCACGGTGGATTATGTAGGCTGGGCGAACGCACCCTATCTCGGGAAAGTCGCAAAAGTGAAATTCGACAACGGGCTTTGGGGATTATACCGCATCTCCTACAAGGATAACGTCGAGGTCTGCGGGTTCTCCGTTAAGAGGGGCGACAAGCTTAAAGCGGGCAGCAAGATAGGCACAGTGGCAGCCGATGGCGCGAAGCTGCTGATAAGCGAGGAAGAGCCTTCGAGCGATCTGCTTTATCCGGAACACGTTATGCTCGCAAAATGGGCAGCAATGAATCACACCGAACCTATAACAAACGGCTATGACGCAGTCGCATGGGAAAATGTTACCGATAACTTGGGCTATGTCGGTTGGTATAAAAATTATTACATGATAAACGGTGGCGAAGAGGTCATCGCAATGACGGACGGCGCCATATACGCCATAAGCGAGATAAGCGGCTACGCGAAGTCCGTTACCTTAAAGACCGAGATCTATCTTGGCGCGGATATATATGAAGATATATACGTGATCTATGAGAATCTTGCCGCCGACAGCGTATCGGTAAATGTCGGAGACAGCATAAAAGAGGGCGATGTCATAGGAACAGCTTACGCCGCGCCCTTAGCGGTACCCCCGGGATTTACCGTCACCATCAGCGCCACTCCATATATCCCCGAAATGGACGAGGACGGCAATGTGATAAGCATTTATAATCAATAAAAGCGAATAACGGCAAGCGGCGCTCCCGCAAAATGGGAGCGCCGCTCTTTTGTTATCAGGTCACGCCGAGCTTTTGGAGAATTGCTTTCATCTCCGTAATATCCGCGTCTTTTACGCTCAGTTCATAGCCCATGCCGTCTTTACAGAACGCCGCGCGGGAGGTGTAGATATCGAAGCCGTTCATATAACGATCGGCGGCGAAGCCCTCCGAGCCGTCGAGGAGCGTTATCTTATCGAAGTGAGTGAACGTGTTCTGCGCGTTCTCGTCTCCGAGGACGGTATAGTTCGGCGCGAAGGAGCCTTCGCCGTTCCGCGTGAAGTGAAGTCCGATATCAACGGTCTTGCCGCTCGATTTTTCCGCAAGCGAATAGTTGATGATAACGCCAGCCGCGTCGGAATTTACGACAGCCGCTCCCGGGATTTCCTCGAAGTGTTCAGAGCCGATCAGCGAGGAGACGCTGTACAGTGTGAAGAGCTCCGACGGGAGAATATCGAGCGTATATCCCCCGTGCCCGTCCGCCGTTCCAAACGCTTCAAGCTCCGTTTCGGCGGGAATTCGCGCGCTTTTCTGCGCGTAGTAGTTGAAGCTGATCTGCCGCTCGCCTCCGAAATACACTCCGTTTCTGATCGCCGCGGAGAAGCCCACTACAAGCGATAACGCCGCTGCCGCCGCAATAACCGTCAGCAGGACGCGTTTCTTCTTTCTCGGCTTGAACGCGTTTTCCAAAACCGCGTCGTCAAGCTCTCCGACCGCTTCAAGAATGTAATTGATGTTATTCATTAAAAAATCCCCTTTCGATAAGATAGTTCCGAAGCCCCGTTCTCATGCGCATAAGCGCGGTGGTCGCCGCCGTGACGGACATTCCCGCTTCCCTCGCCGCGTCCTTTACGCTGTACATCGAGAAATAGCGATAGACGAACAATTTCCGCTGCTTTTCGGGAAGAGTTTTCACCCACGCGTTCAGTGCCGAAGCAAGCTCCGCCTGTTCCGCCGCGTCCTCAACAGCGCCGGTCGCGGGTATGCAGTCGTCAAGCTCCGACAGAAGATCCTCGTCGCGCGCGGCGGCTTTGTTGTAGCGAAGGCGGTCGACAGCCTTCCGCCGCGTTATTCTGCACACGTATGGAAGCAGCTTTTCCGGTCTTTCCGGAGGAATACTCTCCCAGACGGCTAACAGCGCGTCGTTGACAGCCTCCTCCGCGTCCTCGGGGGACTTAAGTATTCCCCGCGCGATCTTCATCATCAGCCGATAATGCTTTTTTCTCAGCTCGGCGAGACCCTTTTCGTCGCGGTCATACAAAAGCTCCGTCATCATGGTGTCTTCCATTTTATCACCTCCGACTATTTACTCGAATTTCAAGAAGCGTTTGTCACAAATTCCGCAAAATTTGACATTCCCCGCGTAATATGGTATAATGATAACAGTAAAAAAACGGAGGTATACATCAATGAATAATATGATCGGCTGCTGCGGGCTTGACTGCGAAAAATGCGACGCGTATATCGCGACTGTAAACGACGACCAAGCCTTGCGCGAAAAAACAGCGAAATTATGGGCTGAACTAAACAACGCCCCCATTCTGCCCGAACACATCAACTGCACGGGCTGCCGGGCGGACGGGGCAAAGACCGTATTCTGCGAGAGTATGTGCGAAGTCCGCAAGTGCGCCTTGGAAAAAGGCATGACCTCGTGCGCCGACTGCCGTGAAATGGAAGAATGTCAGACCTTAGCTCCCGTGCTCGCAAGCACGTCCGAGGCTCTTGACAATTTGAAAGGACTTTTAAAATGAACCGTATAGCGAAATTTGAGAAAGTAAGCTCAGAACAGTTCCTAGAGGGCTGCAAAAAGGAGAACGCACGCGAGATCTACGAAAATATCACGCTCCCGCGCCGCGCGACCTCGGGCTCGGCGGGGTATGATTTCGCAGCACCCTATGACATAGACCTGGCTCCCGGCGAGACCGCCAAAGTCCCCACGGGAATACGCGTGAAGATAGCGGAGGGCTGGCTTTTATCGCTCTATCCGCGCAGCGGGCTGGGATTTAAATTCAGATTGCAGCTCGACAATACGGTCGGGATAATCGACAGCGACTACTACTTCTCCGACAACGAGGGGCACATCTTCGCGAAGATCACGAATGATTCCAAGGAAAACAAAACCCTGCACATCGCCGCGGGTACGGGCTTTATGCAGGGTATCTTCACACAGTACGGCATAACCGAGGACGACAACGCGGACGGCGTTCGCAACGGCGGCTTCGGCAGCACGAACCGCTAATCTCGCTCAATATCCATTATGCCTTTAAAGAAACGCAGTCTGTTCAATACCTCGATACCGATGCTATCGTCCGCATGGAGAAATCTGTGCCGCTTGCCGTTTATCGTGTACATATCGCCGTTTATCTCGGCGTTACGATCGACAAATTTCTTTATGTAAACGCGAACGGTATCGCCAAGCGCAGCGGAACTCCCGTCGCTGCGCCGGAGAACGGCGCTGCGGAGGGAATTGGCGTTTCGGATATATGTCGCCGTGTAAAACGACATATTATCATACTCGAACGCGCAATACAACTCGCCCGTCTTCGTATCTTCCAGTATCGGGCTGATGATATATTTGCGCCCGTGCTGCTTCCTGCGGCTCGTTATCAGGAAATCTTTAACGGTACATTCCACGAACGCGGTCTCCCGCATCAGCTTCAGGCGTATCTTATAAGCGCGGAACAGCGATAACCCCGATATCAGCGCAATAAAGGCGATCAAGACGGGAACAGCCACACGCAGTATCCGCAATTTTTCGGAAATGCCGCTTTGAGGATCGCTGTCGGCGAAACTCTTCACAAGCACCGTCAGTATTACGGCAAAAAATCCCATCATCAAAAGAGACGCCGCAAGAATTATCACGCCTACCGTTATGTACGATTTTTTCAAAACGGAGTAACTTTTTTCGTTCATCAATAACCCCCCTCTTAAACGAACTCAGCATCGAGCAGTTCTTTCCACGAATCGGCGAAAATATCGCAGAACTTGCTTGGTTCTCCCTCGCGGTCGGCAACGGTATCGTATATGCCGACGACGTAAAAACCAGCGTTATGAGCGGTCTTGACGCAATACTCCGCGTCCTCGAAAATAACGCACTCCGAGATATCCGCGCCGAGACGCTCCGCCGCCTTGAGGAAGATGTCGGGGCGCTCCTTGAACGCGCGAACTTCATAGCAGTCGATATAGAACTCCATATACTCCATTATCCCCGTTTTCTCGAGGAACGGCTGCGACACGTCGCGGCGCGTGGCGGAGGCTATGCACATTTTGATACCGTTCCTCGCGGCGTTCTGAATGAATTCAAGAGCGCCGTCCTTGAGCGCGATATCGTTTCTGTAATGCTCACGCATACGGTCATAGCACGGCTCGACCTCTTCCATATTGCGGAAATCCTCGACAAGTGTGGTCTCCTCGCGCCAGAATTCCATACTGTCGCACAGAGTGCCGTCCATATCGAATATGTAGAACTTTTGCATTATTTTAATGGAAATTTCAAAACCGCGGTTCACTCCGCGCTCTGTCCAGTTGAATTCACCGCCTTCGGCGGTGAATTCAACGCAATGGTGCTCGCTTTGCTGCGCACGGAGTGTTTCGCGAGCGGCGTTTTGAAATTTCATTCTCCTTTCATGTGTTGTTCTTATTATAGCACAGATTTTTCATTCTGTAAAGAAGTTTTGAAAAAACACTTGACAATGCCGCATCAAAGTGCTATAGTGGATATATGGCAGGAAAAAATTGCATTTAATTAAGGAGATTTTATGGTCAGGATACGGAATTTAAAAAAGAGTTACAACCGATTCCCCGTACTTCGGGGACTGAATATGGAGATAAACGACGGCGACGTTTACGGCTTCCTCGGGCGGAACGGCTGCGGGAAGACCACCACTATGAACATCATCTGCGACATTATCCCCAAGGACGACGGCGAGATAACCCTCGGTAACGGCAAGCCCGTCAAGATAGGCTACCTGCCCGAGAGCCCGACGATATTCGGCTATATGACCGCGCGGGAATATCTCGAATATATAGGCAGCTGCACAAATTACGACGGGGATATTCAAAAACGCACGGGAGAAGTGCTTGATATCGTTGGATTGTCCCAGGCTGCCGATCGCCGCACCAAGGGCTTTTCACGAGGAATGACCCAGCGCCTCGGCATGGGCGCGGCTATCTTCCGCGATCCCGAGCTGCTGATATTCGACGAGCCGACCTCCGCGCTTGACCCGCAGGGTCGCGTTGAGGTAATGGATATCATCAACAGACTGAAAAGCATGGGCAGCACTATAGTTCTTTCAACGCATATTCTCTCCGACGTGGAACGCGTCGCCAACCGCATAGGCATCATGAACGGCGGCGTTCTTGCGGAAGAGGGAAGTATAGAAGATATCCTCCGCAAATACAGCGGCGACGCTATAACGCTTGTCGTGCGCGGACTTACCGACGAGATAAAGATCGAGCTTCTGAAAGTGAAGTTCGCGCGGGCTGAATTCATAAACGAAACGGGAACGTTCCGCTTCGGCGCGGACGATATCAACGGCGCGGCGAAGGAACTGATGAAGCTCCTCGCCGAAAAGGAGATCGTCCCCGAGAAGTTCAATATAAGCACGGCGACGCTTGAGGAAGTCTTCGGAAAGGTGGTGGGCTGAGATGCAGCTTAAGTACAGTTTTAAAAAGGAATGGGCGCACTTCGCCCGCACGTTTCGGCTGCTGGGCGTTATCCTCATAATAGTGGGGATCGCGCTGTCAAACCCGCTGATGTTCAAGTTCGTGGCGGTGATCATGGACAGCGTGGATTTCAGCGGTCTTTCCACCTCGACGGCTTCCGTCGCCCTACAGACGGTATCGAACGCGGGCGGCTCGGGCGGACTGAACGACATCTTCGGTCAGGTGGATATGGAAGAGGCGCTGGCGATGTACTCCGACGCGGGGATAATGTTCTCGGTCAGCATATCGTCCTTCTCGGGCATGGGACTGCTCGTCATAATGCTGATACTTATGTCGGCGGCGGGCGGCGAACAGAAGAAGCGCGCGATGATCGTCCCCATGTGCAGCGGTCTGGAATATAAAAACTATCTTATCCCGAAGTTCGTTATATACCCGCTTGTCACGTTCGCGGTGTCGTTTCTCAACACATTTATCGCGGGCGGACTGTGCAACGCCATGTTCGAGAACAACAAGGTATCAATGGGCGCGATGACGCTCTCGGCGCTCGCCATCTCGGTATATATGGTGTTTATCGTCTGTCTGTTCCTGTCGCTGGGGCTCTGCACCTCGCACCCGGGCGTGCTCGTTCCGTGCATTTACCTCGGTCAGTCGCTGATAACGAGCCTGCTAAACCGCATGGGGCTGATGAGATTTCACCCGTTCGCGCTGTCGAGCTATGTCAGCGCCACCGTTATTACAAACGCGGAATATGACTTCTCCGCGGAGATACCCTCGTTTATAACCGCCATTGCGCTCTCACTGGTGATAGGCGTTTTGATGTATTTCCTGGCGCTCGGCGTGCTCAAGGCGAAGAAGATAAACAATCAGGAGGAAGTTCCTCCCGAGTTCTGATGATCACTATACTTTAATAACCAACCGCCGCGCGGAGATCAAGGTCTCGGCGCGGCGGAATTTTTATTTAGTATAAGCGCTTCCTTATCCTTGCTTGTCATAGATCATCACCTTATCTTTTTCAATTTCCGCCCGCAATTCGGCAACGTATGTGTTGTTTTTGTATTCCTCATACAGCGAATTGACGGTTATCGCGTCCACGCTCTTTTCCAGAGCCCTTTCGAGATCGCCGCAAAATCCGAAATATCTAAGCCCCCGTGCATTTCCGTTGTCAACGAGAAGATCGATATCACTGTCCTCGTTTGCTTCGCCACGTGCGTAAGAACCGAACAGCCAGAAGCTCCGGCATATCAAACGCCCCTTCCGCGGTTACCGAATTATAGGTTATACTAAACCACATTTCTCTTTAAAAATCAAGCGCCTACTCCGCTATTACCCTTAATTTCAGCCCCCCGTCCGACAGCGTAAACCTCTCTGCCGCGCCCTTGGTTACGACCACTTCCCCGCTTCTTGTGACGAGCAGCATATCGAAGTTCCCCATGCCGCGCCAAAGCTCGGCGGCGCGCTGTTCACCCACGACGAACACCGCCGTGGAGAGCGCGTCGCACAACGTGCCGTCGGGGGAGATGATCGTCGCGGATAAAAGCTTGTTATTGACGGGATAGCCGCTCGCGGGGTCGATTATGTGCCCGTAGCGCGTTCCGTCCTCACCGACAAAATAGCGCTCGTACATTCCCGAGGTGACGACGGCGAGGTCGCGTACCTCCAAAACTCCGATGTTCCCGTCACCCGCGGGGTCCTGCACTCCGATGCGCCAATCGGAGCCGTCGGGCTTGCCCCCTATCGCCATAATGCCGCCGCCGAGGTTTATCAGCGCGGAATTCACACCGCTTTTTCGGAGAATATCCGCCGCAGCGTCGCACGCCGCGCCCTTGGCTACCCCGCCGAGATCGAGCATCATGCCTTCCCCGAGCGTGACGATGTTATCCGACACAGTGACTTTTCTGTAGTCTACAAGCTCTAAAAGCCGCGACAGCTCGTCCCGGGGCGGAACTCGATGGTTGTCCGCGGTAAATCCCCACGCCGTGAGCACGGGGTAGATAGTGGGGTCGAACGCCCCGCCGCTCTTCTCGGAAATATCAAGCGCGAACGAGATAAGCTCCGCCGTCTCGGGGCTGACAGAGCCGCTCCCGCCGTGATCCAGCGCGTAGATCTCGCTGTTTTCGTCCGTCACCGACCACTTGCTCTCAAGCTCCTTGATCTTCTCCTCGACCTCGTCCAAAGCGGCAGGCGCGGCGCTTCCGTAAGCCCTGACGCTCATAAACGTGTCCATACCGTACCATTCCTTGGAATGTTCCGCATCGTCCGTATTCTCACACGCGGTAAACACCAGGCAGACAGCCGACAAAGCCGCTGTGAAGGAAAGCGCTCTTCTCATACGTCCTCCTCAAAAATCATAAAAAAAACCCGCAGACAAGGGGGTGTCTGCGGCAACTCAAATCATGCGCCGTCTGTTTGGGGAAAACAGATTGTTCGGCTGAAAATAATTGGGGAAAATATATTAAGAAGTATGTAAGCCATAAAGCTACAATACTATCTTGCAACATTTATCACATTTAGATTATAACATTTTTCCATACATTTTGCAACTCTTATTTGTCACAAATTTTAGGGTGTTTTTTTGTCTATTTTTAACAACAAACCGCCTAGCCGACTATCGCCGACTCCAAAAGCTTCACCAGCGCCATTATCGCGGGGATAGTAACCATGCTCGCTATAGTCGAAATGGCGAAATGGTGCGACGCGTATTTCTCGTTCTGCCCGAACTTGTAGCTGAACATTATCGTTGAGGAAGCCGTCGGCGACGCTGCCGCGATAAGCACGGTGTTCACCACCAACGAGCTCACTCCGAGGAGTTCAACGGGCACGACCGCCGCCGAGAGCAGCGCGGGAATTATCAAGAGCTTCAAAGACTGCACCGCGTAGATACGCGGGTTCTTCACGCCCGCGAGCAGCCCCGCCTTGGCGATAGTAGCGCCCGAGACGATCATCGCAAGCGGCGTGTTCATCGAGCCGAGGTAGTCCAAAGGCTGCGAGAGTATCTCGGGCAGACGTATCCCCGTAAAGAAGAAGATAAGCCCCAGCGCAATGGATATCATCGCGGGGGAGACGAGTATTTTCAGCAGCGACTTCTTAGAAAGCTTCTCCCCGCTCATGAGAATGACCCCGTGCGTCCACATAAACACGTTGAACGCCGTAATGAAC
>CAYPWI010000009.1:13093-16913 GCA_964414395.1 uncultured Ruminococcus sp. | reverse complement strand
GGATCATTCGCGCGCGAAAGAGTTTATGTCGTCGTTCGGTTCTTCAAGCCCGTCCTACCTCATTCTGGAGAGCTTAGACCGCTTCAACGCCATGATCGCCGACAATGTTCAATTGGTGAACAACGCCTGCGAGGCGGTGAAGGAGCTGAAATACAAGCTCGCCACCTTGGGTATCCCCATTCTGGAGTCCGATCCCTTGAGGATCACCATAAACGCCCGCGAGTGCGGATTGAGCGGCATAGAGTACGCGAGTATTCTCCGCGAGAACGGCGTGGAGTGCGAGATGGCGGACGAGAACCGCGTCGTGTTGCTGTTCTCGGCGGCGACGACCATCGAGGACTGCGAGCGCGCCGAGATGGCGTGCCTGTTCGTCCCGATGAGACCGCCCGTGGAGCCTGTAAAATTCCCCGCTATTCGTCCGACAGCCGATATGCCGATCTGGGAAGCGCTGTATAAGCCGAGCAAGACCGTTCCCATAGAGAGGGCGGGCGGCGAGGTCTGCGCGGCGTTCGAGGCTCCGTGTCCTCCCGGGATACCGCTGGTGATGCCGGGCGAGATACTCGATCACAATGTTATAGACGCGCTGAAAATGCACGGCGTGAAGAACATCTCCGTTGTCGCGAGGGCGACCTGATACGCCGTGGGAGTGCGAAAGAAGAGCCGCCGAAAGATAGTCTGCGGCAATAAAGAATATGTGTGGTACATCCTCGCGGGAGACCGCGATTATTGGATGCGCGTCGCGGAAGGCGAGTGGGCATGGGCGTGGGAAACGCCGTTTCTGCACGTGATATCGAGCGATAAGACGCTTGTGCTGACAGTTCCGCTTACCGTTCCGAGACCTTATGCTGTAAGCAAGGGGCGGACTTTTCACGGAAAGAAGTCAAGCGGGCGGTGGGAGCGGTATCTTCTGCCATTCCCGATCCCGAGAGCGGTAACTCCGCGCTTTATCGCGGAATTGATCGAGTGGGCTGAAAGTCCGGGCGATGACGTTTCGCAGAATTGGGGCGGAGATCTTCAATATTGATCTATCTCGTCCTTGGGGACAAGCCGTATTTTCAGCTTTCTCGCGCCGTGAAGCTCGGCTGAGGATATTCCGAAATTACATAATCCCGAATGGCGTTGAAATACGCTTTGCGAGATCGTCTTTGATGTGATGATATCTTCATTGAATATCACGGTGTACAGCCGCAATAAGCGCCGCGCGGAGGCGTTACAAATTCTGCCGCGTAATTTTATCCCGGAATATTTCATATAGTATAAGAAAACCGCCGCCGACCAAAGACCGGCGATCAGTCCGCACCAAAGGGCAGTCCTCAAAAGCATAGCCCCGCGGAGCTTCTCCGAGATATAGACGACGGTCAGCAACGCGGCGAAAATACCGCTTAGAGTGAGCGGCACGGCGCAATATCCGAGCCACGCTTTTCTTGGCGGAGCGGCTGAAAATCCCGCGGTTTTATTCGCCTTCGCGGCGCAGGGATAGATCATCACGCCGCGCAGATAGACGGGCGCGCGTTTCGCCGCGAGCGATATCGGAGAATTTTGTAAAACAAGCGCCGCGGAATTCCGTACAAGGATATGCTCATATAATGTGATAAGTCCGCTTGTGACGGTGATATATTCTCCGCTGCGTCCGACTTGGAAACGCGAGAGCGCCAGAAGCTTCCTCAGAAACGCGAAGCCCCACGCCGAAAGCGCGAACACCGCTATCACGGCGGCGACCTTCGGAACATATACTTGCAGAGCCGACAGGGCGCGTTCCACATTCACGGCGGCGGTGTCGAGCACTTTCAGAATGTTGTCGAGGTATTTTCCACCGAAGATCGTGCCTATCCTCCGCAGGACCGCCGCGAAGAGGGCGACCGCTCCAAGCGCGCGTATATCGATAAACGCCCCGAACGCGATCTTTCGGAAACGCGGCTTTGAAAAGCGCTTGGGTGCTTCTCCGAACGGGATCTCCTCATCACGGCGCAGAAAGATCTTGAAGCGCCCGCGGAGCGTGAAGATCTCGGCGGTCTTGACGCGCAGTATCCGCAGCGGCAGGGTGCGTCTTATCGTTATCCTTACTATGGAAGATATCGGTATCTCGTGAATTCTTGCGAAAACAAGCCCTTTATGAATTATGAGCTTGTCCTCGGAGAATTCAAGACGCATAAAGAGCGTTCGGAAGATGAAATAAAGAACTAAATTCATATACTATCCTTTTTGATCGTGAGGTTTTGACTGATGAAAACAGGTTGTCTGATCTTAGCGGGCGGCGCGGGCAAGCGCATGAAGTCCGAGCGTCCGAAAGTCCTTTGCGAGGTGCTGAAAAAGCCCATGCTCGGGTGGGTGCTGGACGCGGCGCGGGAGTTCGGTTTCGATGAGATAGGCGTGGTGACGGGCTATCGCCGCGAGCTCACCGAAGAGTATATAGCGGGATATTCCAAGGCTAACGGCTGCGATATTTCCGCTTATTACCAATCGGAACAGCTCGGTACGGGCGACGCGGTGAAGCGCGCGGAAGCGTTTCTGAACAGCGTGGAGCGCGTGTGCGTGCTGTGCGGAGACGCGCCGTTTATGGATTCTGAGACTCTTAAAGCGGCGCTGGAAGATCACGAGAAGAGCGGCGCGAAGGTCACGGTCATAAGCGCGGAGATATCCGAACCCTCGGGTTATGGGAGAATTATCCGCGAGGGCGGGAAATTCTCGGCTATACGCGAACATAAGGATTGTTCCCCGAAAGAGCTTGAAATATCGGAGGTAAACAGCGGGGCGTATTGGTTCGATACTAAGGAACTGATCGCGGCGCTGCCCAAGCTTTCGGATAACAACGCGTCGGGCGAGTTCTATCTTACCGATTGTATAGAAATTATCGGAAATTCCTCCGCGTATAAAAGCGAAAATCCCGATATCGTGCTGGGGGCGAATTCCAGAAAAGCGCTGTTGGAGCTGAACGAGATCGCAAGGCTGCGCGTGTTGGATCGCCTTATGGACGAGGGCGTGAGCTTCATTACGACCGACGGTATTATAATAGGTACGGACGTGAAGATCGGCTGTGATACGACCGTTCTTCCGAACACGGTAATTCTCGGGAATACCGTGATAGGCAAGGGCTGCGAGATCGGCGCGAATTCGCATATCGAGGACTGCGCGATCGGCGATAATGTTATACTTAATAATGTACAGGCGTATTCCTCGACCGTGGAGGATAATGTTAAAATAGGGCCGTTCTCTCAATTGCGTCCGGGAACAGTTATCCGCCGCGGCGTGAAGATCGGCGACTTCGTGGAGATCAAGAACAGCGACATCGGCGAGAATACCGCCGTGGCGCATCTTACATATCTCGGCGACAGCGACGTGGGGCGCGGGGTGAACTTCGGGTGCGGGTGCGTTACCGCGAATTATGACGGGATAAACAAGTACAGGACGACGATAGGCGCTCACGCATTTATCGGGTGCAATACCAATATGATAGCGCCCGTGAAGATCGGGGAGAACGCGGCGACGGCGGCGGGTTCGACGATCACGGCGGACGTTCCCGAGAATTCGCTTGCGATAGAGCGCGGGCGGACGGTCATTGTCGAGAATTGGGATAAGAATTTTAAGAGGAAGAAGAAGTAACGCGCGGAGCACTAACGCGCGAAGCGCGAACCGGGTTTCCAAAGGGGCAATGCCCCTTTGGCAGGGGTTTGGGGGCAGCGCCCCCAATGGGGTCCGGGGCGAAGCCCCGGCTATAAACATCCAGCCCCGGAGCGCGGAGAACGCTGTCAGCCAGCCCCAAACGCGCGAAGCGCGGAGCGGCGGCTGACAGTCGTTCGCAGCGCGGAGGGGCGTTCCCTAA
>CAYPWI010000009.1:0-12993 GCA_964414395.1 uncultured Ruminococcus sp. | reverse complement strand
GAGCCACCTTTCCGGTTGTAGGCGCGATGGTCGTTCTTCAAGAACACCTTAACAGTTGTAGGCGCGATGGTGTTCCCTAAGAGCCACCTTTCCGGTTGTAGGCGCGATGGTCGTTCTTCAAGAACACCTTAACAGCTGTAGGCGCGATGGCGTTCCCGAAGAGCCACCTTTCCGGTTGTAGGCGCGAATGGCGGTTTCCGAATTTCTCTATATGCTAAAGCGCATTGCGTATCACTTTTAAAATTAAGGAGTTACTATGAAAGCATTAGTCGTTGTCGATTATCAGGTAGACTTTGTAAACGGCGCTCTGGGCTTCGCGGGCGCGGAGCTGTTAGAGCCGATCATAATCGAGAAGATAGTAAAGACGCGCGCCGAGGGCGGGAAGATAATATTCACGCTTGATACGCACACGGAGGATTATCTTAACACCGCCGAGGGCAAAAAGCTCCCCGTCGTTCACTGCGTGGACGGCAGCGAGGGGCACAAGCTTTTCGGAAAGCTCGCGGACTGCGTTCTCGATGATGATATTATAATAAAAAAGCCGAGCTTCGGGTCTTTGGAGCTTGCGGATATTCTCAGAGAAAACAAGTTCGACGAGGTGGAGCTGTGCGGTCTGGTGACGGATATCTGCGTTGTATCAAACGCGGTGATCGCCAAGGCAGCGCTGCCGGAAAGCCGCGTGGTCGTTGACAGCAAAGCCTGCGCGTCGTTCGATAAGAGCGCGCACGAGGCGGCGCTTAAGGTTATGAAGAGCGTTCAGGTAGACGTGCTGTGACAGGCGGAGGCTTTAAGATCGCCGAACTTGTGATAATATTCGTGTCGGGAATAGCGGCGATGATATTGACGCTCCTCTGCGAAGCGGGAACGGTCGTCATTCCGAAGATATTCATATTTATGGCGTGGGTGCTTATGGGTACGGCGTTTTTCGTGCGCCCCATATGGTACGCTGCAAATCGGAAGAACTACGGCGAGGCGCTCTCGGCGGTGGTGGATACTTCCTATCGGGAAAGATACTCACTAAAAAACGAATGGAGAATAACGAAACTCAAATACAAGCGCAAAACGTTCACGATCACCAACGTGATGTTCTTCATTCCGATACCGGGGAAGTCCTGTGAAATAGCGGTCCACAAGCGCGACAAAGAAAGGATAATATTGCCGTCCGCGGCACTTATAAACGCCGTGGTTTTCGCGGCGGCGGGTATTATCTGGGAAACGGCTTTCGCGGTATATATCGCGAACAATTTCAAGCAGTTGATCTGATATGATCAAATGATAGAAACCGGTAGACAACGTTTCGGAACGCTTGGGGTGATAAAATGATATTCGGCGGGATCAAAAAATGGGAGATGCTTGTTTTCTTCGCGGTGGCGGGTCTCGCGGGTATCTTGGAAATTATCGGCGAGAGGATCTCATTGCCGTTCTGGCTGATCCCCGGGGTTTATATGCCGATCACGGCGTTTATGTGTTTGTGGAGACCCGTTCTCACGCTGATAAGCTTCCCAAAGATCAAAAAATACGGGGAACGCGCGGAGGCTGTCGTCACCGATTACCGCCGCGAGGGCTCGGGGTTTGGCACGAGCGGGAACGCCGAGATCATACGATACGCGGACAAGCTCGGTCGGAAGTACGAAAGACCGCTGTTCTTCGTGCCGATGCTGACGCGAAAGGTCGGCAGACGGTACACGATATATTTTGATATCAAAAAAGAGGACGCGTTTATTATAGTTCCCAAAAGCTTTATCGCAGCGGCGGTGTGGGTGATACTCTGCGCGGTATTGGAGCTGCCCGGAATAATATGCTTGCTTTTATATAATGGAGGATAAAAAATGAATACGGAAAATTACACGATGCTTTGCGATTTTTATCAGCTCACCATGGGCAACGGCTATTTCAAGACCCGTCACGCGGACAGAATAGCCTATTTCGATCTGTTCTTCCGCAGAGTGCCCGACGGCGGCGGTTACGCTATATGCGCGGGGCTGGAGCAGGTCATTGAATATATAGAAAACCTGCGCTTCTCCGAAAAAGATATCGAGTACTTGAGAAGCAAGAAGATCTTTTCGGAGGAATTTCTTGAGTATCTGAGGAATTTCAAGTTCGAGGGCGATGTTTTCGCGATACCCGAGGGAACGCCCGTGTTCCCGAACGAGCCGCTGATAACCGTCAGAGCGCCGTCTATTCAAGCGCAGCTGGTGGAGACCATGCTGCTGCTTCTCGTCAATCATCAGTCGCTTATCGCGACTAAGGCGAACCGCATAGTCCGCGCCGCCGAGGGTCGCGCGATCTCGGAATTCGGTTCGAGAAGAGCGCACGGCACGGCTGCCGCTATTCTGGGCGCGAGAGCCGCGTATATAGGCGGCTGCGCGGGCACGGCGTGCGTCAAGTCCGACGAGGACTACGGAGTTCCCGCGACGGGCACAATGGCGCATAGCTGGGTGCAGATGTTCGATTCCGAATTGGAAGCGTTCGAGCAGTATTGCAGAGTTTATCCCAACAGCGCGGTGCTGCTGGTTGACACTTATAATGTGCTCAAGTCGGGCGTTCCCAACGCTATAAAGGCGTTCGACAATGTTCTGAAACCGCTGGGAGCGCGTCCGCTGGGGATCCGTCTCGATTCGGGAGATATCGCGTATCTGTCCGTCGAGGCGCGGAAGATGCTCGACGCGGCGGGTTATCCCGATTGCAAGATCGTGGCTTCAAATTCCCTCGACGAATATATAATCCGCGATCTTATCAAGCAAGGCGCGAAGGTGGATTCCTTCGGCGTGGGAGAAAGGCTTATCACCGCGAGAAGCGAGCCCGTGTTCGGCGGGGTCTATAAGCTTTGCGCCACCGAGGAGAACGGCGTTATCACCCCGAAGATCAAGATCAGCGAGAACGTCATCAAGATCACCAATCCGCATTACAAGAAGGTCTACAGGATATTCGACAACAAGACGGGCAAGGCGCTGGCGGATCTCATCTGTGTGCACGATGAGAAGATCGACGAGACCAAGCCGCTGGAGCTGTTCGATCCCGATTATACCTGGAAGCGCAAGACCGTGACGGATTTCACCGCCAAGGAGCTTCAAGTCCCGATATTCAAGAACGGCAAGCGCGTGTATCAGCCGCCGAAAATAGACGAGATAAAGGACTACTGTAAAGAGCAGCTGGATACGCTTTGGGAGTCGGTTTTGAGATTTGAAAATCCGCATAATTATTATGTCGACCTGTCGCAAAAGCTCTGGGATATCAAGCATACGCTTCTCGACCGTAAGGGGGAATGACCGCCATGACGCGGCAAAATGTAAAAGAACGATGCCGCGGGATTTGCGCGGGATATAACGAGAAGCGCGTGTGCGGCTTTGCGGACGGCGACAGCCTTTTGGGCTTTATCGACACGTCGCAGGGTCAGAACGGCACGCGCGGGATAGCGTTCGCCGAGGACTTCGTGCTGATGAACTTCGATGGCGAGATCGCCGAGGTGCGCTATGACAGCATAAAGAATGTCCAGATCATCAGCAGCTTTGAGGACTTCTTCGCCGACGAGCTTCTTGTCTCTTATTCGGACGGAGCTTCCGACAAGGAGATAAGGATAAGCGATTTTTCGCTCGATAAGTCCGAATTAAAGCGCTTGCTCGACGAGCTGTGCGGAAAGGGCGCTCCCAAAAAGCGCGTTCCCGAAAAGACGGCGGCAAATCCCGCGAAGGGGATCGTTCTTCCACAGGACGTGATAAATTTGCCGCCAAGGGGTTTATCAGCCGCGACAGACAGCCGCAATAACGCGAATAAAGGCTCCGTTTCGGCACCCGAAAACGCGGACAGAGCCGATAAAACGGACAAGCCCGAACGCGTCCGCGTTGAAGATCAGTATACCATAAATGAGAATGTCGCGCGTTTAACGGGCAAGAAGCTTATCCGTCCCGTTCCGGACGCTTCTCCCGACACTTCTCCCAATGTCTCTCCCGACGTTTCTCCCGAAAGGAAAACGCGCATCGGCGCAGCCGCGGTGATAATGCCGCAGCCGCGCACATTTGAAAACGAGCGGCGGGTGGTATTCCCCGAGAATAATTTGAATGAGAACAGGCAGCCTTCCGCGGTTTCGCAGAGCGCTCGCGCCGCGGAGCAGCCTATCTTAAAAGAAGCTCCCAAGACCGATGGGCAGCGTCCCGACGATTATGAAGACATAGTGTTTGAGAACCGCGCGCCGGTCATCACGGAGACGGTCGTCAACACGCCTATGCGAACGACGGTGATCGAGAGGGAACCGCCCGTTCCGCAAGAACCGAAAAACCCCACAACGCCGCCGCGCGATGAGTTTGAGGACGAGACCGCCGAGCGTATACGAATTCAGAATATGACTCCCGAGGAGACGCTGTCGTATCTTTCGCAGTCGCTGAACGAGATCAACGCGCCCGCGCCGCGTGTTCCCGAACCGAAGATCGAAGTCCGCGAACGCGCGCCTGTCGCTCCAGCTCCCGAAAGAAAAGCGGAGCCGCAGGTCCGCGCCGCTCAGCCCGTTCAAGAAGCGAAAAAAGCCGCGGAGGAGACTGTTCCCGCGGAAAATAAATACGAAAAGCTCACCGAGGAGCCCATCTGGGGCGATATCTACATAAAGGCGAGCCGAGATCTTCGCGAGCTTTGCGAGAGCGGACGGCTCTCCATGCAGCAGATCGAGGCGGAGCTCGACGACAAGCTGTTGGATTCCGCAAGGGCGTTCGCGGAGATCACCTCGGACGAGTCGAAGATCCCCAAGGTGCTGATCCCGAAGATCACGGAGCTTCGGGAAGCCGCGCGGAACTTTGACAACTATTTTCAGTCGGGCGAGGACATAGCGGTGAGGGCGATGTTTTTCATGCTCTATCAAATGCTGTCCTACGCGGACAGGATCGTGGAGACCCCCGAGACCAAGGAGCGGCTCAACGACTTCTTCCGCCGTTTCGGTCCCGCGGGAATAACGCTTTCTATGCTGGATATGCGCGTATAAGGCGGTGATCATATGGTGAAGAATACGACGCTGCTGCTTATCGCGTGTCTTGTGTGGTCGGCGGCGGGGTTCAACGTTTTGAGGCTGGGGCTTATCGAATATCCGCCGTTTGTTTCGGTCGTGAATATTCTGCTGTCGGCGGCTGTGTTTACCGTATTTCAGATCTTCATTTTCGGGCGGCTGGTGAAGAAGCACACGAAAAGGATCGACGGGTACGGCGATGAAAAGCAGCTGTTTATCAAGTTCTTTGACGTTAAGTCATTTATAATCATGGCGGTCATGATAACGGGCGGAATTCTGCTGCGGACGCTGCACATAGCGCCGCCGATATTCATAGCGGTTTTTTACACCGGGCTGGGAGCGTCGCTGCTGTTGGCGGGAATATTGTTCGGCAGGAATTTTCTTGTCCGTGTCTTTAAAAAGAAACAAACAGATCAAAATAATTAAGGAAGGAATTCAGAACTATGGCACACGAGCTTGTATTGGTCATCGACTTCGGAGGACAGTATAATCAGCTTATCGCGCGGCGCGTGCGTGAGCATAAGATCTACTGCGAGGTCATCTCCTATAAAACTCCTATTGAGGAAATACGCGCGAAAAACCCTAAGGGGATAATTTTCACGGGCGGTCCGAATTCGGTATATCTGGAGAGCTCCCCGAGAATGGGCAAGGAGATCTTCGAGCTGGGCGTGCCGATCTTCGGCATCTGCTACGGCGCGCAGTTCCTGGTTTACGGACTGGGCGGAGAGATCGGCGCGGCGAGCGCGGAGGCGGCTTCGGAGTTCGGGCGCACGGAATGTGAGTTCAACACGGATTGTCCGCTTTTTGACGGCTTGAAGGAAAGATCTATAGTCTGGATGAGCCACAACGATTACATAAAGACGCTTCCCGAGGGCTTCCGCGCGGCGGGGCACAGCGCGAAGTGCCCGTATGGGGCGATCGAGAACCCCGAGCGTAAGTTCTACGGAACACAGTTCCACCCGGAAGTAAATCACACCGAACAGGGCTTTGATATGCTCGGTAATTTCCTCTACAAAGTGTGTGGCTGCAAGGGCGACTGGACGATGGAGGAATACGCGCAGACTGCCATTCGCGAGCTTCGTGAGAAGATAGGCGGCGGCAAGGCACTTCTAGCGCTGTCGGGCGGCGTGGACAGCTCGGTAGCCTGCAAGCTGTTGGCGAAGGCTATAGGAAGTCAGCTGACTTGCATTTTCGTGGATCACGGACTTATGCGCAAGAACGAGGGCGACGAGGTAGAAGCGGCGTTCGCGGACAGCGGCGTGAATTTCGTGCGCGTCAACGCGGGCGAGAGGTTCTTAGGCAAACTCGCGGGCGTTACCGAACCCGAGCGCAAGCGCAAGATCATCGGCGAGGAGTTTATCCGCGTCTTCGAGGAAGAGGCGAAGAAGATCGGCAAGGTGGACTATCTCGTTCAGGGAACGATCTATCCCGACGTTATCGAGTCGGGGCTTGGCGACGCGGCGGTCATCAAGTCGCATCACAACGTAGGCGGGCTTCCCGACTATGTGGATTTTAAGGAAATAATCGAGCCGCTGCGCCTTCTATTCAAGGACGAGGTGCGTAAGCTCGGCACGACGCTCGGACTTGACGAAAAGCTCGTATGGCGGCAGCCGTTCCCCGGTCCGGGACTCGCGATCCGTATAATCGGCGATATCACCCCCGAAAAGGTGGCGACGCTCCAGGACGCGGACGCTATATTCCGCGAGGAAATAGCAAACGCCGGTCTCGACCGCGATATCAACCAATATTTCGCCGTGCTTACAAATATGCGTTCGGTCGGCGTTATGGGCGACGGGAGAACCTATGACTATACACTCGCTCTGCGCGGGGTCTCAACCACGGATTTCATGACAGCGGACTTTTCACGCATACCTTACGATGTGCTCGAGAAGGTCTCCGTGCGCATCGTGAACGAGGTCGGGCATATCAACCGAGTTGTGTATGATGTGACATCTAAGCCGCCGGCTACTATTGAGTGGGAATAATTAAAATTTACAAAACCGCCCCGATAAAACCGCATTGTTATGCGATTTATCGGGGCAGCTGTTTTTTGTTGGCTACAAATTGGCTACATTTTACGGATTTTTTGTAGCCAACTCGTCAAGACGGTCGGCTACTTCGTTCTGCTTATTCGGGTAAAGGTGGCTGTATGTATCGAGCGTGGTCTGGATTTTTTCGTGACCTAAACGGTCGGCTATCAGCTTGGGTGAGAAACCGAGTTCCACCAAAAGACTGGCGTGGCTGTGCCGAATGTCGTGTATACGTATCTTCTTCACTCCCGAGATCTTGCACCCACGCTCCATTTCCTTTGAGAGATAGTGCTTTGTGCAGTTGAACAGCCTGTCGTTCTCCTCGGGTTTGTAAACGTGCGTCATATACTCCTGCAAGCACTCGCAGAGAACGCTCGGTATCGTAACATTGCGCTTGCTCTTGGGAGTTTTAGGCGTGGTGATAATATCCTCTTTGCCGAGCCGCTGATAGCTTTTGTTTATCCGTATGGTCTTTTCCTTGAAGTTTATATCTCCGGGCGTGAGCGCAAGCAGTTCGCCCTCGCGCATACCCGTGTAGTAGAGTGTCATAAAGATCGCGTATGACATAGGCTTGTCCATGACCGCCTCTATAAATTGCTCGAATTCGTCTTTTGTCCAGAACTGCATCTCATCGGCGTTCTTCTTGCCCATTCCGCCCGCTTTGTGACAGGGGTTTTCGCGGAGATCGTAATACTTCACGGCATAGTTGAATATCGCGGTGAGCTGATTTTGTAGGCATTTGAGGTAGGTCTGAGCATATGGTTCGCCGTTATCGCCGCGGTATCTCGTAAGCCCGTTCTGCCACTTCCTTATGTCTGTCGCTCTGATCTCGTTTATCGGGATCTTTCCAAAGAACGGTGTCAGCTTGGTTTCGATGAGGTTTTTCTTGTTCGCGATCGTGGATGGTTTCAAGCGCGGCTCCATATCCGCGAGGTATAGCGTGACGAATTCCGAGAACTTCATTCCAACGTTTTCGGGGGTGCGGCGGCATTGTATCTGAAAATCAAACTCCCACTCCTGGGCTTCCTTTTTCGTGAGGAAGCCCCTCTTCTTTTTGTGGATAGTCTTGCCCTGCCAGTCGGTCACGCGAAGCTGCGACATCCATTTCCCTGTTGCCGGGTCTTTCGTTACTGACATGATTACTCCTTTCTATGACGGCTTTGCTCAGCCGTTATTTTTTCGTTTTTCTGCGCGGCTTGGAAGTGCTGTCGTTTTGATCGCGCTGAAATTCTTCAAGCAGAGATGCAGCAGCATCTGCCGCCGCGTTAGTGTTCCTTTCGAGGTTAGCCGCCAAAGCCACTCTGACGGTCTTGCCGCTGCTCGTGTCGATGTAGTCGGGTATCATTTGTATATCAAGCTCGGTGGACTCCATTTCGATCTCAAGACCCGCAAGAACATCAATAACGCGCTGATCGGCTTGCGCGTTGTCGCGCTCCGCCATTTCTGCGATCTTATTGTGCAGAAAACGCGCCTTTTCCCAACTTAACAGCTTGGTAAACGCTCCGCTGTTTTTCAGCCGAACTCCAAAATCCGACAGATTGTCTTCTTTTCCGTGTAGCGTCGCAGACAACACGTTTGAAAGAAAAGAGCCGAATTTTATGCTTGCCGTGTCTTGCTTGATGAGATTGTTCTCTCCGCGTTCGCCGTCGATAGTGAGAAGCCCCTTATTAATAAGGTATAGGATAACTCCCGCGAGATCGCCGACCGTTTCAAGCTTGAACCCGGACAGGTCATCGGTCAGCGCAAGCGTACTTACGCCGAACGTGTCCGCCAGCTTGACGACCGTTTCAGCCGAGGGCTGGAGCTTGTCCGTTTCGTACTGCCTAACGGTAGTGTGGTTTACACCTATTATTTCCGCCAACTGCTTTGATGTGATCAAATAATGCGACCGATAATACTTTATTCGTTCTCCAAGCGTCATTTTTCGTTCTCCTTATACATAAAATAAGCCCTTGACTACATTATAACATAAAAATTCAAAAAAATCAATAGAAAACTCTTGACATAATAAAAATATTGCTGTATAATAAATGTAGGGCAGAACACTACATTTTAAAATTCGCTGCCCAACACCATAAATCTGTGAAAGGAAGTGCTTTTATGCAAAATACTATCTTGGTCGGCGCGGACGAGATCGCCAAAACGCTCGATGTTTCAAAGGCGTTCGCTTATAAGGTCGTTCGCAACCTTAACAACGAACTGAAGCAAAAGGGGTACATAGTCATTGCCGGCAAGGTGAGCAGGAAATTCTTTGAGGAACGCTTTTACGGGTGTTCCGGCAGAAGCGGGGCAGAGGGCGAGAAGGTCGCCGAATAAAAAGGAGTGATGAATAATGTCAGCAAAAGAATATGACAGCAAGGGGCGCTTTCGCGGGAAGATAGTATCGTTCCGCTGTTCCGAGGAGGAAAACGCGCTGCTGAACGCGGCGGTCAAGCTGTCGGGGCTTACGAAACAGGACTACATAATCAACAAGGTCACGAACCGCGAGATCGTCGTTCAGCCTAACCCGCGAGTTTACAAGGCTCTGAAAGACAAGCTCGCCGAAGTGCTTGCGGAACTGAAAAGAATTGATTGCGGCGGCGAGGTGGACGGTGATTTGATAGAGGTTATCCGCCTTATCAATATCACTCTTGACGGCGCGAAAGGAGAAGATGATGACAGAAAATAAAATGACCGCCCCGGAGCCGCTTGTTGGCGCAAGCGAGGGACAGTCAATGTGCTACGATAACATTATACCACCTTATGCGGAAAATGTCAAGCCTGTTTTGCGGATATTCGGAATGGATGAAATTCAGACCGAGCAGGTCGAATGGCTGTGGTATCCTTATATTCCGTTTGGGAAGATCACGATTATTGAGGGCGACCCGGGCGGCGGTAAAACGACGTTGATGTTACAGCTTGCCGCATTGCTCTCCAAAGGAGAGAATTTGCCCGAGGACAATGTTCCGCGTGAGCAGATAAAAATCATCTACCAGACCGCTGAGGACGGTCTTGCAGATACTATCAAACCGCGGCTTGAATCGGGCGGTGCGGATTGCTCCCAAATTAAGGTGATAGATGAAAGCGAGGTTCCGCTTAATATGCTCGACAAGCGGCTTGAACAGGCAATTATACAAACGGGAGCAAGGCTTGTGATACTTGATCCTATCCAAGCGTATGTAGGTTCAAGAGTCGATATTAACCGTGCAAACGAAGTGCGGATGGTGATGTCAACGATAGGAGGGCTTGCCGAAAAATACAAGGCGGCTATCGTGCTTGTTGGGCATTTAAACAAATCGTTTGGTGGTAAATCTTCTTATCGCGGTTTGGGTTCAATTGATTTTCAAGCGTCGGCGCGGAGCGTTCTCATTGTCGGCAAGCTGCGCGATGACCCGCAGATAAGAATAATGGCACAGGATAAATCTTCTCTCGCGCCCGAAGGTGCGCCTATCGCATTTGAACTCAACAGGGTAAGCGGTTTCCGTTGGATAGGGAAATACGATATTTCAATTGATGAATTGCTGAACGGGTTTACCCGTGAGAGCAAATCGGAGCTTGCGGAGAAGTTTCTCCGTGAGAACCTGGCAAACGGGAAAGTCGCGCAGTCAGAGCTAGTGGAAAAGGCGCGGATCATGGGAATAAGTAAACGAGTGCTTGACAGCGCGAAGAAGGCCCTCGGAGTGATCTCCAAAAAAGATGGTGCGCCGTGGTTTTGGTATCTGCCGAATGAAGATTGCAAGGTTGCGGATATCTAGAAAGTTACAATGTTGCAATGTTGAGGTAGATGAACTTGAAAGGAGTATTTGATGAAACAGATTATCATAGTAGTAGCGGCATTAACGGCGGGTGCGGGAGCAACACTCCTTTTCTTCTCCCGCTCGGTTGCGGGTAGAAAACGCAAGCCGTGTATGACGTTTGCGGAACTCTACGAGGACAACAACTGCGACGAGATAGGCGGCTTGTTTGATTAAGCAAGTCCGAAAAAGAAAGCGGTTCCCGCGTCTTTTCCTCTTTTCAGCCGTGCCGATTTTCGGACAGGTGACAAGGTGAGTAAGCCGCGAAAGCGGGGAGTGCAGAGGGGCGCAGCGCCCTTTGCCCCTCGGAGAGCGCCTGTACTCTTGACGGTGATCGGAGCGCAGCGGAGATCGCTGTCAAGGGTACTATGGCGTTACTTTTGGCACAAAAGTAAGAAAAGCGAGAACGCTATATCCACATCAGAAAGGAGAATGACTTTGGCTAAAACCATTTCGCACTGCCAAGGCAAGGGCAGTCTTACACACAATAATCGCAGATTTTCAGCGAGGAACGTTGACAGCTCTCGGACGGGAGATAATGTCGTGTTCATTGCAAAGCCGATTGCCGATGCTTATGATGATCTTTTTAGCGCGGCTATCGAGCGATACAACGCGAAGCAGAAACGCGCTGACAGGAAGATCAAGGGCGGCTACTTTGAACACGTTTTCAAGAGATCTCCCGCCCAGACCGTGGTGACTTCCGCAGACAAGCGCAAGAGTTTTTATGAGGACATAGTCCAGATCGGTACAAAGGATGATACGGGCGTTGGAACGGCTGATGCTGCCGTTGCCGCCGAGTGTCTGACCGAGTATATGAACGGCTTTCAGACACGCAACCCGAACTTTTTTGTTTTCAACGCTGTTCTGCATTTGGACGAGGCTACCCCGCACTTGCATATTGATTACATACCAGTGGGGCATTACAAGCAAGGCGTTGATGCTCAGAACGGAATAGCACAGGCTCTGAAAGAAATGGGTTATGGCACAGGCAAGGACGCGATAAGTCGTTGGCGGGAAGGCGAACGTGCAGTCCTGGAGAAGATATGCAAGGCTCACGGTGTCGAGATAGCCGCTCCCGAAAAATCTCGCGGTTCTCTGACGGTCGAGCAGTACAAGGAATATGCGGAGCTGAAGGAAAAAGCCGATACCCAACGGCAAGAGGTCGAGCATCTGGACAGCGAAATAGGCAGTAAGGAGCTTATTCTTGAATGGCGTAAACAGGCAGTTACCAAAGCTGAGGCGGTTATTGATAAAATTGACGCAGAGTACCAAGAGAAAACTGCCGCCATTCAGCAGCTTGACAACGAGATCTCCGAAAAGGAGAAAATCAAAACCAGAACAGAAGCCACTCTCGCCGAAAAACAAGATATACTTAGCAAGAGTGTAGAAAAAGTCGTGAAGATCAACACGATAGACCACATCGAAACAGGCAAGACCGTGTTCGGTGGCAAGGTCACGATCTCGCCCGATGATTATGAGAAGCTGACAGATATTGCCAAAAAGCAAATCGCCGCCGAGAGCCGCGAGGGTGAGCTGACTGCCGAGGTCGCGAACCTGAAAAAGAAAAACGAGGAGCTGTCCTCCGAGAACAGCACCCTCCGCGAGAGGGTTCACAATATGTGGGTGGAGCGGTCTTCTTTTTCTGCCGTGCAAAAGGAACTCGATGCGCTGAAACAGAAGTATAACAAGGTGATAGAATTCATAGAAGGCTTGGGGCTAAAGGAGAAGTTGGAGAGGTTCTTGCAACCGATCACGCATATAAGGAGGCGGTAGTCAAAGAAATACAATTATCAAAACGCACAATTCTATCGGCAAATTTTGTGAATTTTGCCAAATATCGCGTGATGATATAGACTTTAGAAATTTTATGTGTTATAATTTAAACATAGACTATCGAACCAACGTCTGTTGGTGCTAACATTTATCGGTCTATAAATAAGCGTGATGACTTAAAGGTCATAGGAGGGCTTAAAGTGAATAAGACGATTTGTGAGTTGTTTGCCGGAGTCGGAGGATTTCGGCTGGGTTTCGAGCGCCTTGGAACAGATTGGGATACCGTATGGTTTTCTCAGTGGGAACCGGGCGCTAAGACGCAATGGGCGCATGACTGTTATGTTCAACATTTCGGTGATAGTGCTGATAAAAATGGCGAGTTTCATACAGGTGAAGATATAAGCACTGTTGATAAAAAAAGCATACC
>CAYPWI010000008.1:12907-18171 GCA_964414395.1 uncultured Ruminococcus sp. | reverse complement strand
GTCATGCCGCGCGTCATAAGCGCCGCCACGGTGTTGTCTCCAAGCCCCATGCCGCGCGCTATGCCGCAGCCCAGAGCAATAGGATTTTTGAGAACGCCGCCCAGCTCGCAGCCCGCCACATCGTCGTTTACATAAATTCTGTAACACTCGTTGGAAAGCGTATGCTGAATATACTCCGCCGTGCCCTCGGTATAGGAAGCGCTGACCTCGGTCGTCGGAACGAACCGCGCGATCTCCTCCGCGTGACACGGACCCGTAATGACCGCGACGCGGTTTTCGGGAAGCTCCTCGCGGATAAGCTCCGAGAGCCGCTTTCCCGTAGACTCCTCCAAACCCTTGCTGGCGTTGACTACAACGGTGTCCTTATCGACATACGGTTTAACAGCGCAAATAGCGTCTCTGTAAAACGCGGACGGTATGCACACAACGATGATATCCGCGCCCGAAACACACTTAGGGTCTGTTGTCACCCCCAGCGCGTCGGGAAGCTTCACTCCGGGAAGAAGCCGCTTATGCTCGCGCTCTTTTCGGAGAGTCTCCGCTTCCTGCTCGAACTTAGTCCAGGTGACTACTTCATGACCGTATTTCGTGTACAAAACTCCCAGCGCCGTACCATAACCGCAGCCGAGAATAGTGATCTTTGCCATTGTATTGACCTCCGTTTACAGATAATGCCTTTATCAACGCGTGAACCACACGCCAAAATCCTGTTACTTCGCCTTTTCCCCGAGTTTCTTCTCCGTATGCGTGACCAGCCTCTTGATATTCGCATGATGACGGAACACTATAAGCCCCCCGCAGAACGCCGCCAGAAGCGCGTTTACAATGATCGCGGGGTCGTGATCGACAAAATGATCGAACAGCGGCGATACTATGCAGAAGCACGAGGAAGCAATACAGCTCCCCAGCGACACATAACGCGTCAAAGCCACCAAAACGATGAAAATTCCAATAAGTATAAAACCCGTTCTCCAGTCGAGAACGAACACCGCCGAGATCGCCGCGAGAACGCCCTTGCCGCCCTTAAATCCATAGTATACGGGATAGCAGTGCCCGACGATCGCCATAAACGCCGCCATGTACTCCACCCATGTCATATTGGAAGCGGGATCCATGGTATTCACGCCGCCGATATAGAAAAACGCCAGCCTTACGATCAGCAGCGCGACCGCCGACTTCGCCACATCGCCGATAAGGACTATCCCCGCCGCGGGCTTTCCCAGAACGCGCAGAGTATTGGTAAGCCCCGCGTTTCCGCTGCCCATAGTGCGGATATCCTTGCCCGTCTTGAGCTTACAAACGATTATCGAAGTGTTGATGCCCGCCATAAGATATGGCACGGCAAGCATTATTATATAGCATATCCAGATCATTTTTTCGTTTTATTCTCCATGCTTTCTACGATTTTTCCGTTAAGTATAACGCTGATATCGGGGTTGCGGCTTCGCATAGCCGCGACCAATACCGCGGGATTTTCATCAAAAGTAAACGGCATTTTTAAAGGCTTTTCTTTGCCGATATCGAGCAGCAAATTCCGCCCCTTAAGCTCCGCCGAGCGAATATCCGAATATTTCCGCAGTTCAAATCTCATATTGCGGAAAAAGATCATATATTCGTCAAGGAACCGCCTGTTCCCGAGCTTCGCCGCCTTTTCGTATTGTTTGAGAACATCCGTTCTTTCACCGTCTGGAAGCGCGTTAAGCAGCTTTTTTATCCGCGCTGGTTCTATCACGAACACAAACAGCGTCGAATAGACCGACATAATGACGAAGAACGCCAAAGCCGCGATCGCCGCGATTAGCATAAAGCCGCTTTTCTTGAACATTCCGGTGAACAGATACACCGCCGCAATTATCACGGTAATTATCCACCACCGAACAGCGTTCCCGCGGAACTCCCGCCGATAGTCGGCGAGAATTTTATCAAGACCGCCGTCCATCTCACTCGCCCCTCTCGCGGACGGTGAGCTTTATCGGCGTTTTGTCCAATCCAAAAGTCTCCCGTATCTGGTTTTCGATATATCTTTGATACGAATAGTGGAACAGCTCCTTGCTGTTGCAGAATATGACGAAGTTCGGCGGATTGGTGGAAGCCTGCGTCATGTAGTAGATCTTGAGCCGCTTGCCCTTGTCCGACGGCGGCTGAACGCGCGAAGTCGCGTAGTTCAGCATATCGTTGAGAACACCGGTGGAAATACGTCTGCTGTCCTGCTCGTAGACTTCCTTTATCAGCGTGAACATCTTATCGACGCGCTGCCCCGTCTTTGCCGAGATGAACACGAACGGCGCGTAGCTCATAAACGAAAAGTCGACTTCGAGCTTTTTCTTCATCTCGTTCATGGTCTTGTCCGTTTTATCCTCGACCGCGTCCCATTTGTTGACCGCGATGACGCAGGGCTTTCCCTTATCGTGAGCGTAACCCGCCACCTTGCTGTCCTGCTCGGTGAACCCGACGGTCGCGTCTATCATGACCACGCACACGTCCGCGCGGTCTACCGCCATAAGCGCCCTCAAAACGCTGAAATGCTCGACGTTCTCCGTGACCTTTGCCTTTTTGCGCATACCCGCCGTGTCGATGAAGATATACTTGTCCTCGCCGCGCACGACCTCGCTGTCGATAGCGTCGCGCGTAGTGCCCGCTATATCGGAGACGATGGAACGCTCCGTGCCCGTCAGGAAATTCACGAGCGACGACTTTCCGACATTGGGCTTTCCGATGACAGCGACTTTTATCGCGTCCTCGTCATAAGGCTCGGCTTCCTCGGGCGGCATTTTCTCAAAAACCGCCTCGAGCAGATCACCCGTGCCGTGCCCGTGTACCGCGGAAACCGCGATCGGGTCTCCCAAGCCGAGATTATAGAACTCGTAGAACTCGGGCGGCGGCTCACCCACGGAATCGTCCTTGTTGACCGCGAGAACGACGGGCTTGCCGCTTTTTGTGAGCATAGCGGCAACGTCCGCGTCATTCGCGGTAACGCCCGTAGTGATATCGGTCACGAAAATGATACAGTCCGCCGACTCGATAGCCAGCATAGCCTGCTCGCGCATCTGCGCCAGGATCACATCGTCGGTCTTAGGCTCGATACCGCCGGTATCTATCAGCATAAACTCGCGCCCGAGCCACTCACAGCGGCTATAGATCCTATCGCGCGTAACGCCGGGCGTATCGTCGACGATAGAAAGCCGTTTTCCGACTAATTTATTGAATAAAGTGGATTTTCCGACATTTGGGCGACCCACAACTGCTACTAACTGCATATTATCTCCTTATCTGAAAAGCAATTCGCGAAGCGCAAAGTTGTTTTGTGCTTCGCGCAAAACAACTTTGCTAGCCGGCTGACGGTTCGGTTCGCGGCTTCGCTTCGCTTCGCCGCTCGCCTCGCCGTCAGCCGCTTTCGCGAATTGCATCGCTCTCCTAAATGTTGTTCTTTTTTAACAACACACCGCAAACGCGCTGCGCGCGGAATGTCTCGTTCGCCGCGTTTTGAAATTTCCCTGCTCTCACAAGTGTTGTTCTTTTACAAGCCGTTTTTCACAAACTCTATTATATTATAACACATATAAGAAAATTTTTCAAGCCCCGAAATTCTGCACAAAAAACGGCTTAAAAATTTGTGCAAAACAACGCCCTTGTAAACCGTATCATCGAATGATATAATATATTTAACATAAAGCGGGAGACCGCACGGAATATTTTTTTGGAGGTAATGTTATGAAAGAATTTACGGGCTTCAAAAAGGGCGTAAACCTCGGCGGCTGGCTTTCTCAGTGCGACAACAACGACTATTCGGAGCAGCGCTTCTCGACGTTTATCACAGCGCCCGACTTTGACAGGATAGCCGAATGGGGATTAGATCACGTTCGTCTGCCGTTCGACTACAACGTGATAATGACCGACGGCGGGGAATTCAAGGAAGAAGGGTTCAAGTGGCTGGACTTTGCCGTGGAGCAGTGCAAAAAGCGCGGCTTGAACATCGTGCTCGATCTCCACAAGACGGTGGGATTTATCTTCGACGACCCGAGCTACTGCGGATTTTTCGGCGACGAACATCTTCAGGAACTGTTCTATTCCCTCTGGCGCGAGATGGCGAAACGTTACGGCAAGGAAAAGCACGTCATTTTCGAGCTGCTGAACGAGGTCACCCGCGACGACTTCGCACCCGTCTGGAACAAGATAGTTCCCCGCGCCATAGCCGAGATAAGAAAGATCGCCCCCGACACTCCCATAATGTACGGCGGCGTGCGCAACAACAGCATCTACGGCTTGACGCTTCTGGAAAAGCCCGCCGATGATAACGTAGTCTTTGATTTTCATTGCTACAGCCCGCTTGTATTCACGCATCAGAAGGCGTATTGGGTGCCCGGTATGCCGAACACCTTTACAATGGCATACCCCGAAAGCGAGAAACTTATTCGCGATAAGACTATAGAACTTGTCGGCGAAAACCACGTCGAATGTCTTGACGAGACCAACACGGGAAATATCGGCGCATCATTTTTCGAGAAGCTGTTTAACACCGCAAAAGAAGTCTCGGAAAAATTCGGCGTGCCGCTCTACTGCGGCGAATACGGCGTTATCGACCAAGCCGACCCCGAAAGCACCGTCAATTGGTTTAAGGATATCCACGCCGTCCACGAGAAAATGAACATCTCCCGCGCCGCCTGGACTTACAGGCAAAAGGACTTCGGGCTCGTAGACGAGCACTACGCGCCCGTGCTTGACCGACTGATAAAATTACTTTAAGGGGATATTTTTATGAAATACGGCTATTTTGACGACCAAAACAAAGAATATGTGATAACCCGCCCCGACACCCCGTCGGCGTGGGCGAACTACCTCGGCTCTCCCGAGTACGGAGCTATCATCTCCAACAACGCGGGCGGCTACAGCTTCGAGAAGAGCGGCGCGAACGGGCGCATTATCCGCTACCGCTTCAACGGCGTTGCGACCGATCAGCCGGGGCGTTATATCTACCTGCGCGATCTCGAAAGCGGCGACTATTGGAGTGCCTCATGGTCTCCCGTCTGCAAGCCGCTCGAGGAATACAAGAGCGAGTGCCGCCACGGCACGGGCTATACGGTCATTTCATCGGAATATTCCGAAATAAAGACCGAGACCGCCTATTATGTTCCCCACGGGCAGACTTATGAGGTCTGGGCGGCGACCGTCACCAACACGGGCGACAAACCGCGAAAGCTCGCCGTCACGGGCTATTGCGAGTTCGTAAACGACAACAACTACGAGCAGGATCAGGTCAACTTGCA
>CAYPWI010000008.1:0-12897 GCA_964414395.1 uncultured Ruminococcus sp. | reverse complement strand
TGTTCATCACACACACCTATTTCAAAGACAAATTCATTTTGCAGTGTCAGAACGAGAATGAGATGTGCACGGGCGGCGGCGTATCGCGGTTCTTAGGAGCGGCGGGCGCGGAGATCTCGGCATATTGCGGCGACAGAGAAGCCTTCGTCGGCGCGTACAGAAGCTACGCGAACCCCATAGGCATACAGAACGGGCTTACAAACGCGCTGAACTACTGCGGCAACTCCTGCGGCGCTTTGCAAAGCGATATAGAATTACAGCCCGGCGAAAGCCGCCGCGTGATCTATATTCTCGGTCAGAAGAACGAGCAAGCCGCCCGTGAGATAATCTCGCGCTACGAGAAAGACGGTGTTGTGGAAAAAGAACTCGCGGAGCTGAAAGAATATTGGCACGCCAAGCTCAACAACCTGCAAGTTCACACCCCCGACCCGAACTTCAACAGCATGGTGAACGTCTGGAACGCGTATAATTGCTTTATCACGTTCACATGGTCTCGCGCCGCGTCGTTCCAGTATTGCGGCTTGAGGAACGGCTTCGGCTACCGCGACACCGTTCAGGACATTCAAGGGATCATCCATCTCTCGCCCGAGATGGCGAAAAAGCAGATCAAGTTTATGCTCTCCGCCCAGGTGACGAACGGCGCGGGACTTCCGCTCGTAAAGTACACCCACAACGCGGGGCACGAGAACACCCCCGACGACCCCGAGTATGTCAAGGAGACGGGACACCCGTCCTACCGCGCCGACGACGCACTCTGGCTGTTCCCGACCGTCGACAAGTACATCGGCGAGAGCGGCGACACGGCGTTTCTTGACGAGGAGATCTTCTTCGCAAATAACGGCGAGCGCGGCACGGTGTACGAGCACTTAAAGCGCGCTGTTTCGTTCTCGATGAACAACCTCGGCGCTCACGGAATGCCCGCGGGACTTCACGCCGACTGGAACGACTGCTTAAGGCTCGGCAAGAACGGCGAGAGCACCTTTGTGGCGTTCCAGCTGATCTATGCGATCAAAATTCTGCGTTCTTACGCGGAATTAAAGAACGACACGGAATATATAAAGTACCTCGACGACACTCGTGAAAGCCTTGACGGTATATTGAAAAACTGCTGGAACGAGGATCGCTTTATCCGCGGATACCGCGAGACGGGCGAAGTCATAGGCAGCCGCACCGACGCGGAAGCCTCCATGTGGCTCAATCCGCAGAGCTGGTCTGTGATCTCGGGCTACGCGTCAAAGGAACAGGGCGAAAAAGCGCTCGACAGCGTAGACCGCGAACTTAACACCCCCTACGGCGCAATGGTGATGTACCCGCCTTACGAAAAGCACGCGTTTGACGGCGCATTGATGAAGTGCTTCAACAAGTGCGTCAAGGAAAACGCGGGCATCTTCTCGCAGCCGCAGGGTTGGCTTATTCTCGCGGAAGCGAAGCTCGGACGCGGCGATAACGCGTACAAGTATTGGAAGGAAGCCGCCCCCGCGACCTATAACGACCGCGCGGAACTCAGAGAAATGGAACCCTACATCTACGGGCAGTTCGTTGAGGGCAAGGACAGCCCGTTCGCGGGAAGAGCGCACGTGCACTGGCTGACGGGCACCGCGTCCACGGTCATGGTGGGCACGGTGGAAGGAATACTCGGTCTGCGTCCGAACCTCAAGGGACTTACGATAGACCCGTCTATCCCGTCCGGATGGCATGAATTCACAATGGAGAAGACCTTCCGCGGCAAACGCCTGAACATCACCGTGAAAAATCCGAACGGCTCACAGCACGGCGTAAAATCCGTCACGGTAAACGGCAAAACGCTCCCCGAAAACCTCATCACCGGGGATATTCTCGGCGACATCAACGATATTATTGTAGAGATGTAATTATTTTTTCACCCCCGACAATGGGAAGAAAAAACCGAAAAAACGGCGCGTTATCTTGATTTGATAACGCGCCGACTTTTTATTGAGTTATAAAACCTTTATCCCGCTTGTTTTTGCGGAGCTTCACGACCGCCCACACAATATCCGCTATGAGGACAGCCGCCCAAAAGCCTATCATGATCTTAGCGACCGTCGTCTCCGTTTTCAGATAATAATCGGGATAATAAGCGTCCGGCGAACGCTCACCCGAAAGAAACCTTACTTTCGGGATAACGAGCCAAACAGCCATCGCGGCTATCGTGATATTGACGGCAAGCGGCTTTTCCGCAAGGAGATCGACAAACGCGCCGATAAGAAAGGCGACCTGAATATAAAGCGCGACAAAAAGCGCTTCTTCGATAAGCCGAAACGGGATCTCCGAATACTTCCCCATCATAAAGAAAATAACTACCGAAGCCGCGCAGGCGACCGACGTTCCCGCCATGATAAACAGCCTCGGCAGGAACTTTTTCAGCGTAAGGTCGGGAGACGGCGGAGCGCCGTGCCGCGCGTAGAACTTGACGATCTTCTTCGCCGCGATGTTCCCCGCGTTCATGACGAGCGCCCTCACCGCCGCCGCGCCTATTGGGTAATACCAAACGCCCGCGGCATACTCTCTGAGATCATCAAGATCACCCGGAATGATAAGCACAATAAACGCGTACACCGCGAACAGCACCGCCGCGGAGATCCCCGCGCCGATATTGGCGCCCCACTTCTCCCCGAACCGAGAGCGCCGCCCGATACGCGTTCCGAGAAGTTCGCCCACAAACAACACCGCTATATCCGCAAGCCATATCAGCGGGATAAACACAAAATTCATATCGGTGATGTTCGGCAGATAATTTACCATCGCAAACGCCGTCAGGACGGTTATGTACAAGGGCTTTTTCATCGGGAACTCCTTTCGGAACAGGCAAAAAACTTTTGTTTATTTAATTATACTGCATTATCAAACAAAAGTCAACGCTTTTTTCATTTTCCCCTTTACAAATCGCATTTTTTGCGGTACAATATAAGATAGAGGTGTTTGCCGCCTTTTCCGGCAACGGCAAAAAATTATCGAAATTACAAAAAAGCGAGGACAACAAAAATGAGCGAATTAGCGACCTACAGCGAACAGACCTTTGAAAGCATAAAGCATATCAACGAATACGGTCAGGAATTCTGGTACGCCCGTGAGCTTCAAACGGCGCTTGAATATACCGAATGGCGAAATTTCTCAAAAATCATCGACAAAGCCAAAACCGCTTGTGAAACAAGCAATAATGCGGTCTCAGAACATTTTGTTGACGTCAACAAAACATCGCCTATGCCTAAAGGCGGCGTAAAAAACATTGAAGATATTCAGCTTTCGCGTTATGCCTGCTACCTGATAGTTATGAACGGCGACCCGCGCAAAGAGGTAATAGCCGTCGGACAAACGTATTTCGCGGTAAAGACACGCCAGCAGGAGCTTGTCCAAAACTACGATGATCTTTCCGAAGATCAGAAGCGTCTTGCTATACGCAATGAGATGATCGAGCATAACAAATCTCTTGCGGAAGCCGCGCAAATGGCGGGGATCACACAGCCGCGAGACTACGCAATCTTTCAGAACAAGGGCTATCAAGGGCTTTACGGCGGGCTTACGGCAGCGCAGATACACGAGCGCAAGGGTCTAAAGAAAAGTCAAAAGATCCTCGATCATATGGGAAGCACCGAGCTTGCCGCAAACCTGTTCCGCGCGACGCAAACGGACGAGAAGCTCAGGCGCGATAACGTCAAAGGAAAAGAAGAGGCGGGAAAAATACATTATGAGGTCGGAAAGACCGTCCGCGAAACGATAAAGCAGCTCGGCGGAACGATGCCCGCTTAGAGGTAAGAGATTTGAGAGGTAAGATGTAAGAGCTGCTGCCGGAAAAGGATCTGATACAATGGAATTCCCCATACATATCCGCGAGAGAATAGAAGAACTTATCCAAGGCGAGGACATAAAGGCCCTCTCCGCTGCCGCCGAGCGGCTGTCGGAGAACTACCGACTTGAGGAGCACATCTCCGCGTCGTCAAAACGGGAGATACTGGCATACTCGGCGGTGCGTATGCCCGCGACATTCGGAGCCGTAAGCCGCGCTTTGGAGCTTTCTTTGGAGAGTTTCACCGACGGGATACGAACGGTTCTCGACGCGGGCGCGGGCACGGGCTCGGCAGCTCTCGCCGTCGGTGAACTCATAGACAGCGCCGAGATCACTTGCCTTGAGCGCGACCCGAATATGCTGGCTCTCGGAAAACAGTTCGCGGAGAACGCCCGCTGGATAAACCGCGACATAACTAGCGGAATTCCCGAGAAAGCCGATCTGGTGATCTGCTCCTACTGCCTGAACGAGCTTCCCGAAAAGCAGCGAAGACCCGTCGCCGCAGCGTTGGCACACGCCGCCGAAAAGCTGCTGTTGATCGTCGAGCCGGGCACACCCAAAGCCTTCGCGGAGCTTCTGAAGACCCGCGCGGAGCTGATATCGCTCGGCATGAAGATCATAGCCCCCTGCCCATATTGTGATCAAAGCGGCGAATGTCCGCTCCCCAAAGACGACTGGTGCCATTTCACCGCGAGAGTGGCGCGTTCTAAATTACACAAGCGCTTGAAGAACGCCGACGCGCCATTTGAAGACGAGAAGTTCTGCTTTCTCGCCGCCGCACGGAACACCGCCGGCATCACAAGCGAGAACGCCCGCATACTCCGCCACCCCGTTATAGAGCCGGGCAAAATAACGCTCCGTCTCTGCTCCGAAAACGGGATATCCGATAAGATAATAACCAAAAGCAGCCCGTTATTCAAAAGGGCAAGAAAATCCGACGCGGGAGATATTTTCCCGATACAAAAACAGCGTGAAATTTCAATTTAAAAAAGGAGAAAAACATGGACATTTTGATCTTGACTTATTCCGAAAGCCTTACCTGGAAAGAGCTTGAAGGCTTTCTCGGCTGCCTTACGCCCGCCAGACAGCGCGGCGTTATGAAAAAGAAGGGCTACTTCGACAGGATAAACACACTCCTGTCGCGCCTGCTGGTGTTGTCGGAGATATCGCGCCGCACGGGGATCCCCGACAAAAAAATACGCTTTGACTTCGGCGCGCACGGCAAGCCCTATCTCAGGAACAGCAATTTGCAGTTCTCGTTGTCGCACACCAAGGGCGCGATATGCGCGGCGTTCTCAGCTATCGAGGAAGACGCAGGCGGCGAGATCGGCGAAATAGGGATAGATGTGGAAGACCGCTCACGCCGCGTCTCCTCGGCGATGTACGAGCGTTCGCTCTCCCCCGAGGAACAAGCGTCCGTTCACTCTTCCGAAGACTTTCTGCGCTGCTGGGTAAAAAAGGAAGCGTTCCTCAAACGCATGGGAACGGGCATCATCAGCGACCTCAAGGGCTTGAACACTAATATTCTCCCCGACACTGCCTCATTCGACTGCGGAGACTATATCATAGGCGCGTCGGGCAAGGGAGCGCTCACCGCCGCAGTCAGCACGATAACGCTCGACGAACTTCTGAACAGGTATGTAAAGCTTAATTAAACACTTGATTTTTCCCGCGCAAAGATGTATAATATATAATGTGATAATATTGAGCCGAACAGGCAGTCAAAACGAAAGGAACATAAATTATGAACATACTGATAGTAGGCGGCGGCGGACGCGAACACGCCATAGCCGCGGCACTTAAAAAGTCCCCCAAGGTGGATAATCTTTACTGCGCCCCGGGAAACGGCGGCATCTCCGCAATCGCGGAATGTTTCCCCGTGAAGGCGACCGACATTGACGGAATAGTCGAGCTTGCGAAGAAACTCAACCCCGATTATGTATTCGTAGCTCCCGACGACCCTCTCGTTATGGGCATGGTGGATAAACTCAACGCCGAGGGCTTCAAGACCTTCGGACCTCGCGCCAACGCTGCGATCATCGAGGGCAGCAAGTCCTTCTCCAAGGGACTTATGAAGAAGTACGGCATACCCACCGCCGAATACGAGACCTTTACCGACGAGGACAAGGCAATCGCGTACATTCAGCGGAAAAACAGCTATCCCGCGGTCATCAAGGCGGACGGTCTGGCACTCGGAAAGGGCGTAGTCATCGCGCAGAATTTTGAGGAAGCCAAAGCCGCCGTTCACTCCATGCTGGTTGACGGCAAGTTCGGAAAGAGCGGCTCGGAGATAGTCATCGAGGAATTTATGCAGGGTGTGGAAGCGACCGTTCTCGCGTTCACCGACGGAAAGACCGTCAAGCCCATGATCTCGTCCATGGATCACAAGCGCGCTTATGACGGCGACAAGGGTCTCAACACGGGCGGTATGGGCACTATAGCCCCCAACCCGCGCTTCACCGAGAAGTTAGCTGCCGAAAGCATGGAGAAGATCTTCCTGCCGACGATAAAAGCCATGGCGGCGGAGGGCAGACCGTTCAAGGGCTGTCTCTACTTCGGACTTATGCTGACCCCCGAGGGCGCGAAGGTGGTAGAATACAACTGCCGCTTCGGCGACCCCGAAACACAGGTAGTCCTGCCGCTTCTCGAAACGGATCTTGTTGATATTATGGAAGCTGTCTGGGAAGAAAAGCTCGACGCGCTTGATGTCAAGTGGAGCGGCGATGCCTGCGCCTGCGTAGTTATGGCAAGCGGCGGCTATCCCGAGAAGTACGAGACGGGCAAGCTCATTTCCGGATTGGACGAAAAGGGTCAGTGCGCAAACGCGTATGTTTACCACGCGGGGACTAAGGTCGAGGACGGAAAATACTACACCGCCGGCGGAAGAGTTCTCGGCGTGACGACCACCGCCAAGGATCTGAAAACCGCGCTGGATAACGCTTATAAAGCGGTCGAGGGCATCTCGTTCGAGAAAGCGCACTACCGCCATGACATAGGGGCAAAGGCGCTGTAATGGAGAAATTCAGCTTAGTGGCGCCCTGTCACTTCGGCTTGGAAAAAACGCTTACATTTGAATTGAAGAAGATAGGCGCGGAGGATATCCAAGCCGACAACGGTCGGGTGTTCTTTTCGGGGAACGCCGAGATCTGCGCCAAAGCCAATGTGTTCTTATCCGTCGCGGAGCGCGTCTGCGTGGTGCTGGCGCGGTTTCACGCGGAAAGCTTCGATGATATCTTCGAGGGGATCAAAAAGCTGCCGCTTTCGGAGTTTATCGGTAAAAACGACAGCTTCCCGAACGGCGGTCACTCGCTGAACTCCAAGCTCACGAGCATCCCCGCCATTCAGAAGATAGTAAAAAAAGCCATGGCGGTGAACCTCGGCAAGGCGTATGGAATGAACGTTCTCCCCGAGAACGGCAATGAATGTAAGATACGCTTCTCGCTGATGAAGAACGAGTTTATGCTGATGCTCGACACCTCGGGCAATGGGCTCCACAAGCGCGGCTACCGCGCGGTCGGCAACGCCGCCCCCATAAGCGAGACCTTAGCCGCGGGGATAGTCGATCTCGCCAGAGTTCGCCCGGGAGATACGATCATAGACCCGTTCTGCGGCTCGGGAACACTGCTGATAGAGTCCGTGCTGAAAGCCTTGAACATCGCCCCCGGTCTTAGAAGAAAATTCGCGGGCGAATGGCATAAATTCCTGCCCGAAAGCGCATGGAAATCCGCCAGAGAAGAAGCGCGCTCGCTGATAAGAAAAGACGCGGAGCTTCATCTTATGGGCTTCGACAACGACCCCGAGTGCGTCAAGCTGACGCTCGAAAACGCCGAAAAAGCGGGCGTATCCGACTATATCACCGCCGAGCGCCGCGATATCAAGGACTTTTCATATCCGGAAAACGCAGCGAAGATCATCACCAACCCGCCCTACGGCGAGCGTATGCTGGAGGTCGAGCAGGCGCGGGAGATCTACAAAACCATGGGAAAATGTCTGCTTCCGCTCGGCGAAAACTCGCTCTATGTCATCACGCCCGACGAGGAATTTGAGACGCTTTTCGGACAGAGGTCCGACAAAAACCGCAAGCTCTACAACGGAATGTTGATGTGCCGATTGTATATGTATTTTAAATGATCTTTTGCTTTCCTATCAATGATGGAAAAACAAAAAAGAAATAACCAACATTATGAATAAAAAAACCAAGCTTATTTTCAACGGTGCCGAGATCATCACGTCGTTTATTTATATCTGCGCTATCTGCACGGCGCTTATGTATGTACTGTGCCGAGACTATGTGTTCCCGTGTACGGTGATAATGACCGCCGCGACATTCGGGATATTTATGCTGTTTTACAAGCTTCGTATGCGGCGGCTCTTTGCGGTGCTGACTTTCATCGGCTTATTTATTGCAATAGATCTTTTGTGCAGCGCGCTGATCTCCACTCAGCAGCTCTCGTTCGTGGGATTTATTTACGCCTCCGAAGAGGATTTCTGTGTGCCGTTCGCCGCGGCGGCTATCCTGCTGTTCTCCATGATCGTCGGATTTACGACGGCGTACTTCACCGTGTATCTGCCGCGTCCGTGCTTTCTGATGCTGCCCTCGTTCATTCCTCTGATATTGGGCGCGAAAACGCTCGGCAGGTTCCCGACGTGGCTGCTCATCTTTCTGGCTGCGGGATTTTTCGCGGCGTTGCTCGGCATGGCGCGTCCCGAAAAGGCGGAGGAGAACTACACCGACGACGGCAAAGCCCGCCGCGAACGCCTTATCGCGGTCGGTGGGCTGGTGATAGCGGCGGCAGTGATCTTCACGGCGCTCCCGAGGACTAACGAAACACGCTACTCCGGTCTTCTGGAGAGCGTGTTCGCGCAGCAGCGCCACACTCATTTCGGCACGCCCGCCCTCGGAGAGCTCACCAACACCACCCGCCCCAACACGGGCAACAACGACCCGGGCAGCAATACGCTTTTTATCGCCGTTGCGCCAAGCCCGACATTCGTTTCGTCGGGGTCATACGATGTTTACAAGGGCGAGGAAGGCTGGGCGTGGACAGAGGACGAAAGCGTTCTGATAGGATATCCCGACTGGCAGTCGGAGCAGAAAAACATCAACTTCTCCGCGCTTATCAACAAGCTGAAAAGCGCGGCTTCAAGCGGAAAGCTCGCGGAATTCAAAGACGAGATATCGCGGCTCGGCTCAGCCGAGAACAACTCGGCGAGAATGATAATATACGTGGTCGACAACTCCAACACCTCCGTTATCCTCCACCCGCTCCGCACCTTCAACGCCTCCGTATGGAATCTCAAGACCTACCGCAACAGCAAGGACGAGATATTCACCGAAAACCCGTTCGGCAGAAGGGCTTACTACGTCGTGGAATATTACGCCGCTCCGCCCGGCGAGTCATACCTCGAGCTTTTGCGGAACGTCGATCCCGAGCGGCTTTTAAACGCCGCGTTCGACGAAGGAGTCATCAGCTCCGCCGAATACAACGCCTTTATGCGTCAGGAGGATCACGCGCGGCAATATCGGGAGCTTGTCGGAAAGGACGGCGTGACCCCCGAGATACAGGCGCTCGCCGATGAGATAACCGCGGGACTTACCACCGACTATGAGAAGGCAATGGCGATAGAAAGATGGTACAAGGACGCGGGTTTCTATTACGATCTGGCGTTCTCGCCCGAGGAACCGACGGCGGAGTATTTTCTGTTCAAGAGCAAGCGCGGCATCTGCACCGACTTCGCGAGCGCCTCAACGCTGCTGCTGAGAGCGGCAGGGATACCCGCAAGGTATACCGAAGGGTATGTGCTGAGCGACGATTTCAGAGACGACTACGGCAGATTTACTGTAACATCGGCTCAGGCTCACGCCTACGCCACCGCTTACATCAGCGGATACGGCTGGATAGAGATAGACGGCACGCGTTACGCCAATGTTTCCAATATAGAGGATACCGTCCGCAATGTGATGATCGTTATCGTTATCGCGGCGGCGGTCATCGCCGTGCTGGCTGTCGTGTTCCGCAAACAGCTCTCGGAGCTGTTCTTCGCCGTAAGTTTACGCTTCAAGAAGAAAAACGACCGGGTGCGCGCAATATATCTCAGAACGCGAAAGCTCGCCTGCTCTGTCACGGGCGCGGATCCCAAGACCGCCACCGCCGAGGAAGTGCGCGATATCATATCCCGCACGCTCTATATTGAAAAAGAAGCAGCCGAGATAACCTCCGCCGCGAACGAGCTGATGTACGGCGGCGACCCCGAGGCGGAGACCGCTGCCGACTGCAAGCGGCTCTATCGCGATTATCGGACTATACTAAAAAGTAAGAGGAGCATGAAAAAATGACGCACATTCCCGGATATATACAAGCGCTGATCTTCGCGGTGCTGTTTATGCTCTTCATCAACGGCGAGATAGGGAGTATCCTGATCTACGCTATACTGCTGGCAAATCTTGTCTCCACGGTGCTGATACTTCTGTCGAAGAAGCATTTCACGGCGACGCTCCACAGCCTCTCGGGCGTGACCGAGTGCGGAAGAAGGATAGAGTTTGAAGTCACGCTCAAAAAAACGGGCTTCTGCTTTATCCCGTACATTGACATTTGCCTCTCCTGCGGCACGCCCATTCATCTGAGGACGGCGCTGCTCTTCCGCAGGGAAGCGACGGTCAAGGGCGAATTTCCTGCCGAGCACAGCGGACTGAACAAGCTCGTGCTGGAGAACGTCGTCGTTTCCGATTTTCTGGGGAACCTCCGATTTACCATAGAGAACGACCAGAAAACGCAGATGGCAGTTCTGCCGCGCGTGATGGAATACGACGGACCCGCCGTTATGCCGAACACTCTCCCCTCGGAGGAAGAAGAAGCCGAGGAAGGCGCATCTACCCGCCAAGGCGGGATGCCGGGCTACGAGCACCGCGAGTATGTGCCGGGTGACTCGCCCCGCCGCGTGAACTACAAGCTCTCCGCCAAGCGCGGAACGCTTATGGTGCGCCTTGACGAAAGCAGCGGAAACGCCGCGACGCACATCTACATCGCCGAAAACGGTCTTCCGCTCTGCTGCGACAAGGCGTATGCCTTAGCCGAACGCCTGATAATGCGTGGCGGCACGGTAAAGATCACCCACAAGGGCGACAGCCGCGTCGCGTCAACACCCGAGACGCTTGACAGAATGAGAGAATGGCTCGCGTTCCGAGAATACGCCGAAACGCCCGAGCCTCTCCCCGAGCTCCACGCCCCCGCGGACGCGGCGATAACGTTCTTCGGGAACGGTGAAGCGAAACGCGCGGCGGTCTGATAACATCAAAAGCCGTCTTGACATTTATTGATAAAAGTGGTATAATAATAGTGCTTTTTATTTAAAGTACGGTAAAAACAGCCAAGAAGCAGTCTCAGAACATTCTGTTCCCGCAAAACGGAGAACACAAAAAACGGAAGGTAAAGCTATGAAGTATGATTTCGCCGCCATTGAGAAGAAATGGCAAAACTATTGGGAAGAAAACGACACGTTCCACGCGGAAAATGATTACACAAAGCCCAAGTACTACGCGCTCGTGGAATTCCCCTACCCGTCGGGCGACGGTCTGCACGTCGGACACCCGCGCCCCTACACCGCTATGGATATTGTAGCGAGAAAGCGCCGTATGCAGGGCTACAACGTATTGTTCCCCATGGGCTGGGACGCGTTCGGTCTGCCTACGGAGAACTACGCGATAAAGAACAAGATCCACCCCGCCATAGTCACCAAGAACAACATCGACCGCTTCAGAGGACAGCTGAAAATGCTCGGTCTTTCGTTCGATTGGGACAGAGAGGTAAACACCACCGACCCGAATTATTTCAAGTGGACGCAGTGGATATTCCTCAAGCTCTTTAAGGCGGGGCTCGCGTATAAGAAGCAGACCACCGTCAATTGGTGCACGAACTGCAAGGTCGTCCTCGCGAATGAGGAAGTCGTAAACGGCGTGTGCGAGCGCTGCCACGGCGAAGTCATCCACAAGGTAAAGGATCAGTGGATGCTGAAAATAACCGATTACGCGCAGAAGCTGCTCGACGATCTGGACAGCGTCGACTATTTTGAGAAGATCAAGACCGCGCAGGTAAACTGGATAGGACGCTCCACGGGCGCGGAGGTGACGTTCAAGACCACCGCGGGCGACGAGCTGCTGATCTACACCACCCGCCCCGATACATTGTTCGGCGCTACGTATATGGTAATATCCCCCGAGCACCCGCTTATTGAGAAGTGGGCGGACAAGCTCTCCAATATGGACGAGATTCGCAAGTATCAGGCGGAGGCGGCTAAGAAGTCCGACTTCGACCGCATCGAGATGAACAAGGACAAGACGGGCGTAAAGCTGGACGGCGTTATGGGCATAAATCCCGTAAACGGCAAGGAGATCCCGATATTCATCTCGGACTACGTGCTTATGGGCTACGGCACGGGCGCTATTATGGCGGTCCCCGCGCATGATACCCGCGACTGGGATTTCGCAAAGAAGTTCAATTTGCCGATAATAGAAGTTGTCAAGGGCGGAGAAGATGTTCAGAAGGAAGCCTTCACCGACTGCGCGACGGGCGTTATGACGAATTCCGAGTTCTTGAACGGACTTTCTGTCGAGGACGCAAAGGTCAAGATCAAGGAATGGATCACCGAAAAGGGTATCGGTCACGAGAAGGTGAACTTCAAGCTCCGCGATTGGGTGTTCGCGCGTCAGAGATACTGGGGCGAACCTATCCCCGTGGTATACTGCGAGAACTGCGCCAAGAAGACCGGCAACGGCTGGGTAGCGCTCCCCGAGAGCGAGCTTCCCCTCAAGCTCCCCGAGGTCGAGAGCTATATGCCCACCGACAACGGCGAGAGCCCGCTTTCCACACTGGAAGACTTCATCAACACCACTTGCCCCGTCTGCGGAGGTCCCGCGAAACGCGAGACCGACACCATGCCTCAGTGGGCAGGCTCGAGCTGGTACTTCCTGCGCTACACCGACCCCCACAACGACAAGGAGTTGGCTTCCAAGGAAGCGCTGAAATACTGGCTGCCAGTCGATTGGTACAACGGCGGCATGGAGCACACGACGCTGCACCTGCTCTACAGCCGCT
>CAYPWI010000007.1:0-18285 GCA_964414395.1 uncultured Ruminococcus sp. | reverse complement strand
GTCTTATGACGAGATCCCGCCAAAGGTGGAATATTCCCTTACGGAAAAGGGAAAGTCGGTAGTTCCGATATTGCAAAGTATATGCAGATGGGCGGGCGCTTATCATAGAGAGGGTGAGGAAAACACTCTGCCGCAATGCAAAAAGTGCGACTTTAACGGCGGCAAATAGATGTGACAGTTGCTTTTTTTTAACATTTTTAAAAAAGTTATTGACATATGCCCGAAACTGTGTTATACTATATATTGAGGTGATGCGAATGGCACGACCTACAAAATGCCGCAGAGTCTGCCGCTATCCCGAAAATCTTCGTTTCTCGCCCGAAAGCGGGAAAACAAGCGAGCCTGTTGTTTTGACAATCGATGAGTTTGAAGTTGTACGGCTCATTGACCGCGAGGGGCTTTCACAGGAGGAAGCCGCCGCGCAGCTCGGAGTAGCGCGAACGACCGCGCAGAAGATCTATGAGACCGCGCGGAAAAAGCTCGCGGACGCGCTGGTGCTCGGCTTGGCGTTAAAGATCGAGGGCGGTGATTTCAGACTTTGCAACGGCACGGACACGACTTGTCCAAAGTTCAATTGCGATCAAAAGCGGATCGCGGAAAAATTCAAAACAGAAAAAGGAGAAGGAATTATGAGAATAGCGGTAACTTACGAAAACGGAGAGGTCTTTCAGCATTTCGGACACACCGAGCAGTTCAAGATCTATGATGTGGAGGATAACAAGGTCGTTTCCTCACAGGTGCTTGACACAAACGGCAGCGGACACGGTGCACTCGCGGGGATCTTACAGGCGCAGAATGTAGACGTGCTTATCTGCGGCGGTATCGGCGGCGGAGCGCAGATCGCGCTTTCACAGGCGGATATCAGGCTGTACGGCGGTGTGAGCGGCAATGCCGATGACGCTGTAAACGCGCTTCTGGGCGGCGCACTTGACTTTGATCCCGATGTAAAATGCGATCATCACGACCATGAACACGGCGAGGGTCACACTTGCGGAGAACACGGCTGCGGCAACGGAAGCTGCGGGGCTCACTGACCCGCGGACAAGGAGGAAAACAGAATGTTCAACCGGTTACGCGCCGACATCAACGCCGGGGTCGCGGAATACGAGGCGACCGACGGCGCGGTATTGCTTGACGTGAGAACGGAAAAAGAATACAGCGGCGGGCACATAGACGGCAGCGTTAATTTGCCGCTTAGCAGAATTTCTTCTATCGCGGACAAGGTCAAGGATAAAAGCACGCCTCTTTTCGTCCATTGCAGAAGCGGCGGAAGAAGTACCATGGCAGCGGCTTCGCTCAAGCGAATGGGTTACACCAACGTAAAAGACATCGGCGGTATCAGCGGCTATCGCGGAAAGGTGGTAAAGTAAATGAAGGTAGTGATCGTAGGCGGCGTTGCGGGCGGAGCTACCGCCGCGGCGAGAATTCGGCGGCTTGATGAACAGGCGGAGATAGTGGTTTTTGAGCGTTCGGGATTTATTTCTTATGCCAATTGCGGACTGCCGTATTATATCGGCGGAACTATCGGGGACGAGAACGATCTTACCTTGCAGACCCCCGAGAGCTTTTGGAAACGTTTCAGAGTAAAGATGAACGTTCGCTGCGAGGTCACGGAAATTCACCCCGAAAACAAAACCGTCACCGTGAAAAATCTTGAAAACGGTTCCGTTTTCACCGAAAGTTACGACAAGCTCCTTCTTTCTCCCGGCGCAAAGCCTGTAAAACCGAATTTTGACGGCATTGACAGCGACAGAATATTCACTCTCAGAACCGTTGAGGACACTCTGAAAATAAAAAAATACACGAATGAATATCACCCCCGATCCGCTGTTGTGGTCGGCGGCGGTTTTATCGGGCTGGAGGTCGCGGAAAATCTGCGGGAGCTTGGGATAAACGTGACGATAGTCCAATCCGCCGAACATCTGATGAACCCATATGACGGCGATATGGCGGCGTTTATCCATGCGGAAGTCCTCAAAAACGGCGTGGAACTGCTGCTCGGCGGCAGGGTCGAAAATATCTCTGATAATGAACTCGGCACAGAGGTCAAGCTAAAAAGCGGACAGCGGATCTACGCCGATATGGCGATAGTGGCTATCGGCGTTGTTCCCGAAACGTCGCTTGCCAAAAACGCGGGTCTTGAAACGGGCATAAAAGGCAGTATCGTAGTCAACGATAAAATGGAAACGTCCGTTCCCGATATTTACGCGGTCGGCGACGCTGTGCAGATAAAAAATATCATAACAGGCACGGACGCTCTTATTTCTCTCGCGGGACCCGCCAACAAGCAGGGCAGGATCGCAGCCGACAATATCTGCGGCGGCGACAGTCATTACTCGGGCGGTCAGGGCAGTTCGATAATAAAAATATTCGGCATTACAGCCGCCGTTACCGGCATAAACGAAAAGACCGCAAAGTCTCTCGGCATCAATGCGGATAAGGTAATTCTCTCTCCGATGAGCCACGCGGGTTATTATCCCGGCGGCAAGCTGATGACGATGAAGGTGCTGTTTGAAAAGGAGACTTATCGTCTGCTCGGCGCTCAGATCATAGGATATGACGGCGTTGATAAGAGAATAGATGTGCTCGCGACCGCTATCCGCGCGGGAATGAATGCATACGAGCTTTCGGAGCTTGATCTTGCGTACGCGCCGCCGTATTCATCGGCAAAAGACCCTGTAAATATGGCGGGCTATATGATCGAAAACATCAAAAACGGTATCGTTAAACAGTGGTATTATGAAGATGATGAAACGCTTCCCCGCGACGGCAGCGTGACACTTCTCGACACACGCACGCCAAGGGAATACGGTATGGGTCACGCGGACGGATTTATCAATATCCCCGTAGACGAATTGCGCGAACGCTTAAGCGAGCTTGACAAAAACAAGCCCGTTTACGTAATGTGCCAAAGCGGTCTGAGAAGCTACATCGCAAGCAGGATATTAACAAGCCGCGGCTTTGATGCCTATAACTTCGCGGGCGGTTTCCGTTTCTATTCGGCTGTTCGCAATGATAAGGCATTGAATATTAGAGCCACTCCGTGCGGAATGGATAAGTGAAACGGAAAAGCTATATGAAGTAAACTCGCGAGGTTTGCGGATCTGTCCGTGACAAAGGCGCGGGCGCCCTCGATAACGGCATTGCTCCCGGCACAAAACGGGAAGACTTGCCGGATTATCATCAACGCTCCTTGCGCGGCGTTGGTAAAGATCAATTCATCAAAGAATAACAAAAAAGCGTTGAGTTTTCGGCTCAACGCTTTTTGTTATAGAGTATGTATGAACTTAAGGCAGGTGCCCCTAAGATCAGCCAAATCTCGGAGGTATTGTATTGTATGATCCAATTTATATTGTGGTTTGATACAGCGTCTTGACTTCCGACCCGCAATGTGCTAAAATTATATTTGGAATTTGAAGTTGATTTGAGGTAGTGGGGTTATAATTTCATCAGAATTAAAAACCAAACTCCCTATATCGCATTTGTGAGGAGGAAGCTATGAGAATACTGTTAGCGGAGGACGACAAATCACTGTCGCGCGCGATAAGCACCATTTTGACTAAAAGCAATTACGCCGTTGATGTTGTGGACAACGGGAACGACGCGCTGTACAGCCTTGAATGTAACCTGTATGACGGGGCGATCCTGGATATACTTATGCCCGGACAGGACGGCATTGCCGTGCTGAAAGCTATCCGCGAAAAGAACATCAACACGCCCGTAATAATGCTGACCGCGAAGTCCACGATCGAAGATAAAGTTACGGGACTTGACTCGGGAGCGAATGATTATCTGACCAAGCCTTTCGATACCCGTGAACTTCTGGCGCGGCTTCGCAGCATAACAAGAGCGCCCGGTGTGCAGAATGACACTTGTATCCGCGTCGGCAATGTTTCCCTCGACGAGAAAACCTGCGTTTTGTCTACTCCGAACGGAAGATATCAGCTGCCGAACAAGGAATTTCAGATGATGCAGATGTTTTTGTCCAACCCCGATCAAGTCATTTCGGCGGAACGTTTCCTTGAAAAAATATGGAGCATAGACAGCGACGCGGAGACAAACACGGTCTGGACTTATGTTTCGTATCTGCGCCGAAAGCTGGAGGCTCTTCAAGCGGATGTCGCGATAGAAACAAGGCGAAATCTCGGTTATGTGTTGGTGAAGCGTCATGGTTAAAAAACTTCGTGTCAGATTCGTGGTTTTATCAATGCTCGCGCTGATTGTTTTGCAAGCGATGATAGTTTTTTTCAGCTCGTACAGAAGCTATAGCAAGATCCTCGAAAACGCCGATGAGATTATAGCCGAAATATATGCGGCTTATCCCGCGTTATCGGAGACCGACGCGCGTTATTTTGTCGTTTCGTTTGAGGGAGAACGGATATCAAATATCGACATTTCTCATATCATCACCGTAAAACGCAAGGGCGCGGACGCTTATGGAAGAACGGTTTTCCAAAGCAAAAGCGAGGCGGGGTTTGTCAATGATTTTCGCTATCACGCATATCGCGAGGATAACAAAACCGTCATAATTTTCCTCGCGCGAGGGGGAAATCTCAGCGCGTTTTGGAGCAACACCCGCTCGTTGATATTCGTTTCCCTTATTGGACTTGCAGTCATGTTGGTTCTGCTGATATTTGCTTCAAAATATGTGGTGCGTCCTATCGCCGAAAACAATCAAAAGCAGATGGAATTTATCACGGCGGCAAGTCATGAGCTTAAAACGCCGTTGACCGTCATCAAAGCGGATATTGACATTCTCCAAATGGAGGAGATCGACAACGAATGGATACGGGATATCCGTAACCAGACTGTCAAGCTGTCTGAACTTACGAACAGCCTTGTCACGCTTTCCCGTCTGGAGGAGTTGAATATTCCCGTAAAGCGCATTGAATTCCCCATCTCCGACCTCGCAGAGGACGTCGTGAGATCGTGGCAGGCGCTTGCGATAACGGACGAAAAGGAATTGACAACAAATATATCGCCCGATCTGTCGTATTTCGGCGATGAAAATTTGATAAGGCAGCTATTCACCATTCTTCTGGATAACGCTTTTAAATACGGCGTTCCGAAAAGCGACGTTGAGTTCTCTCTTGAAAAGGCAAACGGAGGTATCGCCGTTTCGGTATCAAATGCGGTCGAACAATTGAATGAAAATGATCTTTCGCGCTTTTTCGATCGCTTCTACCGCGCCGAGCGCACCTCTGAGAAAAAAGGATTTGGTTTAGGATTATCAATAGCGCGGCAGATCGTGAAATTCCACAACGGGAAGATCACCGCAAAGGGTGACGGACAAGACCGCATTGTATTGACCGCGACCCTTAAATGAAAAGGTGGTGTTTTTATGAATAACAAGAGTTCCCCAAAAGCCCTAAGTGTCCTCGCTGTCATATTGAGTGCTTGTATGCTTGTGTCTTGTCAGGCAAGAGAAGAACCTCTTGGCATTGCGGAAGAATATATGACCTCGACGGCAATACAAGGCAGCTCCGCCGTTTCGGGAGAAATAACGAGTTCCGTTTCCGAAGAAACATCAAACGTTATTTCCGATGATGTGACAAGTTCCGCCTCCGAGGAAACATCAAGCACTTCTTCCGATAATGTGACAAGTTCTGCCTTCGAGGAAACAGCAAACGCTTCTTCCGATGACGCGGCAAGTTCTGCCTCTGAGGAAACATCAAGCATTTCTTCCGATGATACAACAAGTTCAACTTCCGATGACACGGCAAGTTCCGATCTCGAAGAAACATCCGGCACTGTTTCCGATGAAACCTTAAGTTCCGGCTCCAACGAAACAGTGGAAAGCGAACCGAATGAAGAAACGCAGGTTAAACCGACCGCGTCGGCTTTAACGAAAGAATGTCTGACAACAGCAAACGGTTCCTCGTTCCAGTTCTGGCTATATACGCCGCAAAACGCCGCGCCCGATATGCCGCTTATCGTTTACTTGCACGGCAGCAGCTGCAAAGGCGACGATCTTGATATTCTTATGTCACAGGACGGTTTTCCGAAATATCTCGCTGACGGAGAATTTGACAATGTTCCCGCTTATGTGGTGATACCGCAGGCACAGTCCGAAGCCAGAGGGTGGATAGGGCTTAAAGACCCGCTGTGTGAACTTGTTGATCATTGCAAAAAAGAATATCTTATCAACAGTGGCAAAGTAGGTCTGATCGGCTTCAGTATGGGCGGCACGGGCGCTTGGAAGATCGCGCTTCATTGTTCCGGTGTTTTCTCCTGTATCGTTCCGATGAGCGGGAGCGTGCAGTTGACAGATGATAATCTGGAAAAAATGTCGGATACACCCGTGTGGGCGTTTGCGAGTCTTGCCGATACGGTAGTCCCGCCTGAGGCATCCATGAAATTTATTGATGAATTGTCAAAGATAAACTCTTCGGTGAAGATCACAGTTCTCGAGGACGCGGAGCACATAGAAGTCCCGGAAGTGTTCTTGAATAAAGAATATGACATAATAGGTTGGGTCCTCGCTCAATAAAACAGCCGCTTGACAGCAACTATTCCGCGCTGTCAAGCGGTTTTTTCATTCCCGAAAAAATAATTATGATTTCTCAAAAACTTAATATAAATTTGAAGTTCGTTTGAGGAAGCACTGATATAATGTAATTACAAACAGAGCAAAACGGCTCTGAAAAACAATATCCGAAAGGGGTAATTTATATGACAATGATCAAAAAAATTTCAAGCGGATTTTTCGCAATGCTTTTATCGCTTGCAATGCTCCCCGCTTCCGCAACGGCGAGCGCTAAGACCGACAACATGAATATGTACCAGAACAGTGACTTCATCGAAAAGGAACAGCCCGAACTGAACGAGGAAACAAAGCAGCTCATTTCGCTTTATCAAAGACAGCCTACTATGGAGAATTTTCTGAACCTCCGCGATATGGTAATTGAGAACTACAACGCCGTTCTCGACAGAAAAGAAGCGAAACTTGCCGAACTTATTGCCGAGACTTCGGGCAAGCCGGGCGGCGAAGAAAAGGTAGCCGAGATGGAGGAGATTGTTCAGGAGATGTACATCACCTACTGGAACCGCATCAACAGCAGTATGCTGCGCTTTACCGACACGCGGCTTCTGAAATGGAGCATATCCAATGCCGCGAATTATGAGTACATACCCGTAATGGGCGCGGGCGAGAGCATTTACGTTAAACGCACCCCCGTTACTAACGCGGAATACGCGGAGTTTATTGTCGCGACCGGGCATAAAGCTCCGCTGAATTGGAAAAACGGGACTTACCCCGCGGGAGAGGGTGATCTTCCCGTAAACTATGTGTCTTACGAGGACGCGGCAGCATATTGTGAATGGCTGACCGAAAAGGACGGCGCGAACACATACCGTCTACCAAATGAGAGCGAATGGGAGCTTGCGGCGGGTCATATGCCCAAGGACGCCGACTTCAACTGCGGGGTTAATGACGGAAGAACGCCCGTTGACCGGTATTCCGATGTAACTCGCGGCGCACACGGCGCGGTCGATTTTTGGGGCAATGTCTGGGAGTGGACTTCCACAGTCAGAGATGAAGCGGGCGGAACGCTCGGCGTAAAGGGCGGATCGTGGTCTTCCGACAGAACGGATTGCCGCACCGAACACCGCAAAGAGGGCAGAGATCCCTCAAAGGGATATTCCGATGTCGGATTTCGCGTGATACAAGTCCTTGGTGGAAAAGAGCCCGTGCAGAAGGTGGAGCTGGCTTGCCTTGACTATCCCGTTGTGACCTCTTCCGCGACATCTGACAGCATACGTTTGTCATGGCAGCCCGTAAGCGGCGCGGTCGAATATCAGTTCTTTGAGTATTCCGAGGAAACGGGGCTTGTAAAAATGCTAGGCAGAGTATCCGCGACCTCGATCACCTTTGAGAACTTAGCCCCCGGAACTTACAGATATATCGTTCAGCCCATTTCCTATGTGGAAATAGCCGATAACGTGTCGGGAGAGTACAGCATAGCGGTGACTTGCAGTAAGCAAAGCGGCGCGGAAACAGACACTTCTCAAGACGATAATTCAAAACCCGCTTCCGATAATATCCCCGAAAACCCATCATGTGTGCCATCGGGAAACTCGTCATCTGAAATGTCGGATACCTCTTCCAAACCCACGTCCGAAAGCACCTTCAATGAAACATCAACAGCTAATTCCGAGAGCGTATCCGTAGGCACACCCGCCGAAACTTCGGAAACTACTTCCGATACCGCCCCCGAAAGCAGTTCTGACGAAACATCGTCAGATGCTTCGACCAATTCCGAGACCGGCGATACCATTCAAGCGGATGAGCTCGATCTGAAGCCGGATAACGATCGCAATCCCTTTGTCATTTTTGGTATATCGACGGTAGGCGCTTCTGCGGCGGTGATCATTATCGTGCGTATTATCGGGAAAAAACTTTGATCGGCAAACGTGTTTGTATCTCAGCGCTGTAATTTGATAAGCAGGGCATATATCGATATAGCTATAACCGAAACTTCATAAAACAGCGGGAGTATCGAGATTTTAAGCGTAATGGTAAAGGATATGCGAAAATTATCCGAACGCGTGATACTCTTGCGTAATAATCAAAAAGGATGCTCCAAAGTTTACGGAGGCATCCTTTTTATTTCCGAAGGTTATCCAAATAATAGCATAAGCGCTGTATCAGTTTCTATTCAATATTTTATCGAGATCTTCCTGTGGATCTTTTGATGGTGTTAATTGATATTTTTCCGACAGTATTTTCAATATTCCCGGGGAAACGAACGCGGGTATCGTTGGACCGAGGTAAATATTTTTTATCCCGAGATAAAGCAGAGTCAGCAATATGCAGACTGCTTTCTGCTCGTACCACGAAAGAATAAGCGTCAGAGGAAGGTCGTTCACTCCGCACTTGAACGCGTCCGCGAGCGCAAGCGCTATTTTTATGGCGCTGTAAGAATCGTTGCATTGCCCGCAGTCGAGTATTCGGGGGATCCCATCTATCTCGCCGAGATCGAGATCGTTTATACGGTATTTCCCGCAGGCAAGCGTTAGAATGATCGTATCCGGCGGCGTGAGCTTAGCAAAATCGGTATAGTAGCTGCGGCTCGGAGAAGCGCCGTCACAGCCGCCGATAAGGAAGAAATGACGTATTTTCCCTTTCTTTACGAGATCGATGATCTTATCGGCATGGGAGAGTATCGCGTTATGCGCGAAGCCCGTCATTACGGTGCTTCCGCCGTTCATTCCCGTCATGCGCCTGTCCTCGGAATAGCCGCCGCACTCTATGGCTTTTTTTATCACGGGTGAGAAATCCTTGTCCTCGCCGATATGCACGATATCGGGATAAGATACCACGGACGTGGTGAAAACCCTGTCAGCGTAGCTTTCGCGAACGGGCATAAGGCAGTTCGTGGTAAACAATATAGGCGCGGGGATATTATGGAATTCCGATTGCTGATTTTGCCAGCCCGTGCCGAAATTTCCCTTTAAGTGCGGGTATTTTTTCAGCCCCGGATAACCATGCGCGGGGAGCATTTCGCTGTGAGTATAGATGTTTATCCCCTTGCCCTCCGTTTGCTCGAGAAGAAGCTTCATATCGTGCAGATCGTGACCGCTCACGACTATAAACGGTCCCTTTTCAATGTCCAAGGGAACTTCGGTAGGCACAGGGTTTCCGTAAGCCTCGGTGTTCGCAGCGTCGAGCATCGCCATGCACTTCAAATTCACCTCGCCCGTTTTCAGCACGAGCGCCAATAATTCATCGGGCGTTTTCTTATCGCCGATAGCATAGAGCGCTTCATAGAAAAAACCGTTGACCTCGCTGTCCTTTTTCCCGAGTATCAGTGAATGATAGGCATACGCCGCCATGCCTTTTATGCCGAAAAGAATCAGTGATTTCAGAGAACGTATATCCTCGTGTTCGTTCCAGAGTTCTTTCATATCATAGTCTTCAAACTTTTCGGAATTTATCGCGCCCTTTTCCTTTTCGATCTCCGTCTTGATCTTCTTGATAGTCACATCGTTGAAGCTGACGTTGGTAATAGTTGTGAACAGCCCTTTCAGCACGAGCTCGTCGGTGTGAGCGGTCGGGTTTCCCGATCTTGCCGCTCTTGCAAGACCGATAAGCGCGCCGACTACCTCGTCTTGATAATTCGCGGTATCTGCTTTCTTTCCGCATACCCCGATCTTTCCTTCGCATCCCGTATTGTGTGCGGTCTGCTGGCATTGAAAACAAAACATCTCGTTCATATTATTCCTCCCGATCCGGATTTAAGGAAAACCGCATTAAAATAATATTTAAGAGAATAAAAAACGAATTTACCGGATTTCCCTAATACTGTTATTTTATCTTTCTATCGTGATTTTATTCGTTTATTCAATGCTTGTTTCCGATAAAATCTGCGTGTCGGTCGATCAATACGAATAAGAGGATCTCGGATTTTGGCGGAAACCCTCTTTCGGTACCCGACCGAGAACTCGTTAAAACTGCTGAGTTCCGACATTACGTTCGCTTGAAAAGTGACAGAGAAGCCGTTAGGGAATAAATCGCCGTCATGAAGCTTTTCCCGTATATTGAGATCGAGGGGAGAAGGTTCGCGCTGACTCATTTGGGAATAGATAATTATCAAATCGCAAGCCGCTTGGTGATCATATTCTTTTGGATTTATGCAAAATATAACAAAACTGAATGCCCAAATTGGGCAAGTATACGAAATGTTGACTAATTGTTGACAAATTGGTGTCTCCGAGATATAATATATATAGCATCACAAGATGCTCCAAACATTAAACAGTGAAGGAGAACCTAATATGGAAAAGAAGCACTACTATTTGATCGTTGTACAGTTTGCAAATCCAAACCCTCCGTCATTTATCGAACCGTGGGTATATGATGTAATACGGCAAGCCATAGATTTTTATAATCAAAAATCTTTGATCGTAGCGAATCCAAAACGAATTATTGACCATAAAATTATCGACAAATATACGTTGGAACTGAAGCTGGAGAGCTCATCCGAGTTAGCTCTTCCTTCCAAAGCTTTACGCGTTTTCTCGAAATTTCTGGTTGACGACGGCACGCTTACCCCATATATTTACGGGAAGGCTCTATTCAAAATGTCGACGGAAGAGATCAACTATGTGGCAGAAAATAAAAGCATCGCGCTTTCACTCGGACAAAACAACATTGATAACAGGAAGGAAAAGCATATGAAAACCAAAGATGATTTGCTGCACAATAAAATAGAAAGCTTATTTGACGACAATGATGGTGTGGATTCGATTTTAAGAGCCTTTTTAGTAGATCTTAAAATGGGTGATCGGGAATTGGGATTAGAGAATAAATTTTTTAACGAAGGCGTATACCGGCTTTTGGAATGGAATAATAACGAATATTTTGATATCGTTAATTCCTTTTATTCCACCTTCGTTTGTGGTTTGACCGCTTACGCGAACAGTATAGAACATATTTCGCAATATTGGAGCGAAAGAGCCGAAGAGCATAAATTACACGATAAAAAATACATAGGCTATATAAAATCGTGGAATCAGCCGCCATTTAGGCTCGGTGGTCTCTTCACAAAGGATTTTAGTGAAATCACAAGAGAAGATACGGCATTAGAATATCTTACGCAGAAAGAAAATGTTAAATGCTATTCACATATCAGCAAAGAAACATTCGCGGCTAAAGTATTGAACAGTAAGAACATCCTTTTCGATATTCTCGCAGATTTTAAGTCCACAGATAACGGCAGGCTTATAAATGAATTATCTGAATTGATCTATTGCGTGGGTAATTTCATGCCGTGTCCTTCAAGTGATTTCAATGCTGCGAAAGGCTCAAGCGCCCACGACTATTTACCGGTATTTATAAATCTGATCCAATACAGCATTGATAACAATAAGAGCCTACATTATGGCAACAACCAAAATATTGAACCGGATCGGTTAGTCGTATGGCAGAAATGGCTTATCGACAATGTTGATAAGTATTGTTTGGGAGGCTTTTATAAGATTGAAAAGTGTGACAATAAACTCAGGCTGGCAGGAATTCCTCTATTTAAAGGGCAAACTCTCGAACATCCTTTTCCCGAAACAGCCAAAGAAGTCCAAGAATGTATACGCAATAGCATAGACCGCATAAATAAGAGGGCAGAAGAGCTCCTTTGCCGAATACAGGGAACTTAAAAACGAACAATAGCTTAAGCCAACAGATGGAAGAGATCGGCGCGGAAGCAAAAAAATCATCCGCGCCGGCGCGGGGGCAAAGGATAAAGGCTGACGGATCTCTTGGAAAAAAACGGGGTAATGTAATGAGAATAATATTTGTAATAGGCGGAACGGCAACAGGAAAATCGACGTTTATGAAGCGTCATTTCTTGAGTAACCCCGTGAGTTTTTTCGATATTCTGACATATCAGGAAAGAACGTATGACGAGTTTATGAGCGAATGGCGTAAGCTTTACAGGGCAAATGACGAACTGCTTGATGATATTTTGAAATTTATCTCGAAACTCAAATTCGATATAGTTGTGGAACACACTCTTTTTATGGCAAAACGCCGTATTGCTTACATTGACGAGATCAGAAAAGCGACCGACGCGGAAATTGAGTTTTATGTTATGCAGCCAAGCGACGAGCAATGGGAAAGCAATATAAAAGCAAGGGGATTGATCGGCGATCTGAACACGTTTAAAAGCGAATTGGAAATTTTTGAATTTCCCAATCCCGCGGAGGGTATCGACGCGATCTACGAGGTCACTGACGGTGATGTTGTAACGCTGCGAATGGACGCTCCGAAGCCCGAAATATTAGAGCCTGCCCGCAAAGAGCTTGCGGAGGAAAGAGATCGTATACTCAAGAGTGATGAGAAGCGCCGTTTGCATGAAGAGCTTATCAAAAGTATGAGGACACGCCCCTTTTGGCATTACTGCGAGGTATGCGGCAAAAAAGAATTTATTACGGCAAAGGAGGCGTATGAGAGCGGCTGGGATTATCCGCCCAATATGGGCTTTTTCGGGATCATCGGTCCCAGGACCTGCGGCAATTGCGCTATGGTTGATACGCTGTATATGAAGTTTATCAATAGCGGCTTGATTTCTATAACGGAATCAGCGCTAACGCCGGAGGAGCTTAAAACACTTGTTAGGATCCGCAATGAACCCGAAAGCCTGCTTGATGAAGAAGCCGATTTTATCAATATCACTTGACACAATTTTTGAAAAGAAATCTTGGAAGGAATATTGACAAAATAATGTTGCGGAAATGGATACCGTAAAAGGTCATCGTGAAAAAGAAAAATGCTTGCTCACAATGACCCTTTGCAAATAGGATCTTATTCTTGTTTTCTTGCTTGACAGCGCTTCGGAAGAATGTGTTCAGCGGGTTTTTGAAAACCTTTGGAATACTCTCGGATCGGAGATATTTGAGGTATTATTTTCTGTTATGCTCATCCACAACGGCGGAGAATTTAAAGCTCCCGAGGCGCTTGAATTTACAAGCTATGGCTATAGGCGTATAAGAATATTCTATTGCGATCCTATGTTATCATGGCAGAAGCCTCACATCGAACGCAGTCATAAATTCATTCGTCAAGTGATCCAAAGGACACATCAACGGACAACTTCACTCGGGAAGATATTACTCTGACGGTAAACCAAATAAACAGTCTTTCGCGTGACAGTCCGAACGTAGCGTGTCCGTTTGACGCAGCTAAAAAGCTCCTTGGACGCAAGCCGCCTAAATTGCTTGCTTTAAGAAAATTTCTCAGGATGACGTTATTTTACGCTCATCGCTGTTTTTTGCTTTGTGCTGCATTTACTTTTGCGTTTGTCGTTACAAAATTCTTAACATCATCGATCGCCCGCCGATTTGATATTAAATTCTGTCATTTGTTGTTTCTCCTTATCATCTCGGATATTTCCGACATCGTCGGCATTACCTTAAGCGCGCCTTTCCGCTCAGTAACGATGCCCGCTGCCGCGTTCGCGAAAATGAGCATATTTTTAAGTTCCGAATTAGTAAAATCCTTCATTCCACACTCGAGAATTTTTCCAAGAACCGCGCCGCAAAATGTATCGCCCGCTCCGGTAGTTTCTACCGTATTGGCTTTTACGATCGGCACCGACGCGTACCCGCTTTTGGAAAATGCCCGGCTGCCGTTTTTCCCGAGAGATAACAACAAAAGAGAAATATTTTCGTATTTCCCGCGGAGCTTTTGCGCCGCTTTTTCAAAATCATTCTCGCCCGTCAGCCATTCTATCTCATTATCGGAGATCTTTAATATGTCGCAGTGGGATAATCCGAATTCGATCTTCTCGCGCGCCGTTTCAAGGCTGTCCCAGAGATTTTCGCGAAGATTTGGATCAAACGATATTATCGCTCCCGATCTTTCCGCTATCGATACCGCCTTTTTGGTCGCCGCCTCGCATATTTTATTCGTCATAGAAAGCGAACCGTAGTGGAATATCCTGCTTTCGGCGATGATGTTTTCGTTGACATCGGCTTCATTCAGCATCATATCCGCGCCGGGGTTTCTGTAGAACGAAAATTCGCGGTCGCCGCCATCAAGCGTGTGTACAAATGCCAGCGTCGTGTTTACCGAACTGTCGGTAATAAGCCCCTCGGTGTTGATCCCAATATCCTCGACAGTTCCGCGAAGCTGCCGCCCGAAAATATCATCGCCGACCTTTCCGATAAAAGCGGTTTTATAACCCTGCCTGCACAGCATCGCAAGCACATTGCACGGAGCGCCGCCGGGATTTGCCTCCATTATCGGATTTCCTTGCGGACTGATCCCATTTTCGGTAAAGTCGATCAGCAATTCGCCCAATGCGCATACATCAAATCTCGACATTTCATCACCTCCGGAATATCTTCACATTCACGATAATTTATCACGTTTTACCAGATGTATTTCGATCGGACTATAGTCCCCCCATGACTTTGGCAGCAGCACTCCGCCGTTCATAAGCGCTGCGCCCGTATAGTATTCCGCGCTGCCCTCGATGTTGTATTCACAGTCGGGAGAAAGCCCTGCCGCCTTTATTGCGATTCGTTTCATATTCGGCTCTGTGCGGAATATCATTCCGTGAATAAGCGCTTCGGACATATCTTCGGAGACATATTCCCAAACCGCGATATTTTCCGCTGTCGGATCGCTCAGACGATAATATTTGCCGTTATGAATAAGCGGCGCGTATTTTTTAAAGCGCTTTATCTGCTCCGATACAGCGCTTTTTTCCTCGTCGGAAAGCGCCCCAAGATCGAGCTCATAGCCGAAGCTGCCCGCCATTGCGGTAACGGCTCTTGTTTCAAGCGGGGTAATTCTCCCTGTTTGATGATTGGGTGCTACCGATACGTGCGAACCTACCGCCGAGATCGGGTAAATGAATGATGTTCCGTACTGAATTTTTGCGCGCTCAAACGCATCGGTATCGTCGCTGCACCAGATCTGCGGAGTGTAATAGAGCATACCCGCGTCAAAGCGTCCTCCTCCGCCGCTGCAGCCCTCGAACAATACATCGGGGAAGTCCGCCGTCAGACGTTCAAGCAGCTCATACAGCCCGAGAATATATCTGTGAGGCAGCTCGCATTGCTTTTCCGCGGGAAGCTCCGCGGAATACCGATCGCATACGCTGCGGTTTGCGTCCCACTTTATATATGAAATATCTGCGCTTTTTAAAATTGCGGCGATAGAATTATACAGATAATCGCGAACGTCTTTTCTTGACATATCCAGCACAAGCTGATAGCGTCCGCGCGTCGGTTTGCGGTTCGGGATCTTTATCGCCCATTCCGGGTGAGCGCGATAAAGATCGCTGTCCTCGGAGACCATTTCCGGCTCGAACCACAAGCCGAATTTCATTCCCAACGCCTTGATCTTTCCCGCCAGAGAACCAAGTCCGCCGGGAAGCTTTTTCTCGTTTACGAACCAATCGCCCAGCCCCGAGGAATCACTGTCACGTTTGCCGAACCAGCCGTCGTCGAGGACGAGCATATCCACTCCGAGGGGGGCGGCGCTCTCTGCTATTCGCAGAATTTTCTCCGCGTCAAAATCAAAATAGGTAGCCTCCCAATTGTTGATCAAAACGGGACGTTCGGGGAGTTTGTATTTTCCTCGGCAGATATACTCCCTTATTGCCTTGTGGAAATTGTGAGACAGCTTAGAGAAACCGCTTGAACTGTATGTCATGACCGCTTCGGGCGTACAGAAGCTTTCTCCCTTATTCAGCGTCCACCCGAAAAGGCGAGGGTCGATCCCCATGACCGCTCTGGTCTGGTTCAGCTGATCGAGTTCTATCTGCGTTTGAAAACTTCCGCTGTATACGAAAAACGCACCGTAACACTTGCCGTACTGTTCGCCGCAGTCGGGGGAGCAGATAATGAACGACGGATTTTGCTGATGGCTTGATGTTCCGCGAAGACTGGAGCTTTCCTGTATTCCGTGGATAAGCGGCACGCGCTCGGGAATACGTTCCATGGTGTGTCTGCCTTGAAAATGTATCCAGTCCCAATCGCCATGAGGAATATCAAGGCTGAGGCTCGCGGCTTTTTTCAGGAATATCGGGGAGCCGCCGTTGTTGCGGATCTCGGCGCTTCGCGTGATTATATCAAGTTCCTCAAGAACGCCGTAGCGGAGAATTACCTCCGTATCGGTCGCGGTATCGCAAAGGGTTATTTCAAGCGTCTGCGCCTTTTCCTTATCCGCGTAAACGGCGGGAAGCCCCGGGATAGAGTATTTCCCGTCCTTCACGCTGTATCCCTTGTAACGAAGATCGAGCGCCGTGCTGCCGTCGGCGTGAGTGATCTCAATTGCGGGAATACGATAATCCCCCACGCCGCCGCACGGGTATTCCAAGGGCATTGTGTCAAGGGAATATGTGCGGTCGTTGTCAGCGTCGTAGATCGCTCCCGAAAAGCCCACGTCGGGATATTCCAACAGATATTCCATATCATGACCGGTTTTTTCACCGTACCAGAGATGCTTCAACACGCCGAATTTATCAGCTTTGATCTGATATTCGGTGTTTTGCGTCACAATACTGAAATATCTCTCTTTTTCGTTGACGTTTATGCCCATTGCAATGCTCCTTATCCGATAGTAAAGCTGTAATTCGTGAGATCGGCGTTCAGCGTAAGCTCGCTGTCGCCGCAGGTCCTTGTAATTGAGATCCTGTCGCCGTCGGCGGTCACGGAAACGCTGCCGTCAAGTCCAAAAGCGGCGTGAGAATTTCTCAGTTCCATAAGCTCTTTGAGCTTCCGCACGACTTCTCTGTCCTGTTCCTTATCGATATCCTCCGCCGTGTAATAATGACGATTGATGTCGCGTCCGTTTTTGGTGCGTTCCATAAGCTCGATATCGTTTTCTCCCGCCAGCAGTCCGACATAGTAGACTTGAGGTATTCCGGGCGCGAAAAACTGAATAGCCCTCGCCAGCAGATACGCTTTATCGTTGTTTCCGAGCGCGGAATAATAGGTGGTGTTGACTTGGTAAATATCGAGATTATTGTAAGCCTCCGAGCTGTATATCTTTTTTACGTTTGCTCCGCGAGCGTACATCTGCTCCTTGACGTTTTCAATCTCGTCATCGGGAATAAGGTCTTTAACATCAACGATCCCAATGCCGTCGTGAGTATCAAGAGTGGTGAACTGCTTCATCGGGCACATTTCAAGCCACTTCTTGAGATATTTTCCCGTGTGGTTGAACAGCGCGTGAAGCGTGATCACGGGCAGCGCGAAGTCGTATATCCAAAAGCCCTTGTCGGCTATCTTCATCGGGATCGTGTAATGCTCGTGTATCTCGGGAAGTATCTCGCAGCCGCGTTCCGAGACGATATTTTCGATATCGTACAACAGCTCCCATGTGTCGGGTTCAACAAAGAAGCAATTCGTATCGGGCTTTTTTATCGCATACGCGAACGCGTCAAGCCGTATTATCGCCGCGCCGTGTTCGCACATACTTTTAAGCGTATCGGCTATAAAACGCTTGGTAACTTCCTTGGAAACGTCAAGATCTATCTGTTCCTCGCAAAAAGTACACCATATCTTCTCGGTGCTGCCGTCCGCGAACTGCGCCTCAACATACGGAGCGCGCGGTTTTCTCTTGTAGATCAGATCGGTCTGCGCCTGTGTCGGTTCGCCGTTTTCCCAGAAGTCTTTAAAACGGATAAACATATCTTTGTACGGCGACGCGTCCTTGTTCTTCAAAAAATCACGGTAAAATTCCGACTGCGCGGAGATATGATTTACCATGAAATCGAACATCAGATAGTAGTCCTTGCCGAGCCGCTCTATATCCTCAAAGCTGCCGAATTTTTC